>DASZML010000139.1:0-3667 GCA_035551875.1 Rhizomicrobium sp. | reverse complement strand
CGAAGCGTTTTGCTCGTGATCCGCGTGCAGTATGAAGATCGTGTCGAGCGCCTTCGCCAGCACCGGATTGACCTTGTATTCTTCGGCCGGCACCGAAAATGTCATGCGTAGGAAATTCTCGGTGTAGCCTAAATTATTCAGCGGATACACGAAGGGCTGGCCGACGGCATATTTGTACGCCATTGCCGCGATCGTCGGCATCTTCGCGATCAAGCGATGGCTGGCGATTTCCCGTTGACGCGGATCGTTAATGTCCGTGGAGTCGTGATAAAATGCAGACAACGCGCCAACCACGCCACACATGACTGCCATTGGATGCGCGTCGCGGCGAAATCCGCGATAAAAGGTCGACATCTGGTCATGCACCATTGTGTGCATGGTGATGGAGCGGTCGAATGTCTCTTTCTGCTTTTTGTTCGGCAGTTCACCATGCAGCAGGAGGTAGCACACTTCCAAGAATGAAGAATGCTCGGCCAGTTGATCGATGGAATAACCACGATAAAGCAGGATGCCTTTGTCGCCATCGATGAAAGTAATGTCGCTCTCGCAGCTCGCTGTCGATGTAAAGCCTGGGTCATAGGTGAAGATTTCGGCATCGCCGTAGAGCTTACGGATGTCCACCACATTCGGTCCGACGCTGCCGCTGTATACCGGCAGTTCGAACTGCTTGTTCATGTATGTGAGCGAGGCCGAGCCCGTGGCTTTTGCTTTGCTGTCTCTCATCGAGTGATCCTCATGGGCCGGCAGGACGCCGCCGAATTTTGCGCTGCAGCAATCATAACCCGCGAGGGTTAACCGCGTCACCTGTTTCTGTGGATGTTACAGTCCGTTCAGACGGCAAATGCCCGCAATCGGACAAGGGATTCTTCTCGGCCCAGAACGGCGAGAACATCGAAGATTGGTGGCGAACTCGCCTTACCCGTGAGCGCAGCGCGCATCGGCTGCGCGATCTGTCCCAGCTTCATGCCGGAAGACTTGGCGAGCGCACGGGCTTTGTCTTCTAGCGCGACAGCCGACCACTCGCTGTCATCGAAGGTCGCTATCAATTTCGTGATGGTGGCGCGGGCATCGCCCGCCATGAGTTTTTCGGCAGCGGCATCGAGGGAGCGCGGACCGTCCGTGTACAGAAATTCCGCGGACTGCGCGAGTTCGACCAGCGTCTTGGCGCGCTCCTTCAGGCCCGGCATTGCGGCGAGCAGACGCGCTTTCGCTTTGGCGTCGAGTTTAACCGAAGGCTCCTGGCGGCCAAGTAGATCCTCGACATCCTTTACAAGCAGATTGTCCGCGGTCAGTCGGATGTAATGGCCGTTTAGATTATCCAGCTTCTTGTAGTCCATCCGTGAGGGGCTGCGGCCGATGCTTTCGAGGTTGAACCATTCGATCGCATGTTCGGCGGAGATGATCTCGTCGTTGCCATGGCTCCAACCGAGGCGGAGAAGATAATTTCGCATTGTTTCGGCGAGATAGCCCATATCGCGATAGGCTTCGACAGCTAGCGCGCCGTGGCGTTTGGAGAGCTTCGCACCATCTGGGCCATGGATGAGCGGTACGTGGGCATACATCGGCTCGGGCCAGCCCATTGCTTGAATGATCTGGAGCTGACGGGCGGCGTTGTTCAGATGATCGTCGCCGCGGATCACATGCGTGATGCCCATGTCGAAATCGTCCACGACGACAGCGAGCATGTACGTCGGGGTTCCGTCCGAACGCAGCAGAATCATGTCGTCGAGATTTTCATTCGCGAACGTCACATCGCCCTGAACGATGTCATGAACGATGGTCTGGCCGGTCTGCGGCGCCTTCAGCCGAATGACGAACGGCTTTCCGTCTTCGTCCGGCCCCGGTTCGCGATCGCGCCAGCGGCCGTCGTACCGGATCGGCTTTCCCTCGGCGCGTTGCTTTGCGCGCATCTCTTCGAGCTCTTCGGACGTCGCATAGCAGCGATAGGCCTTGCCGTGGGCAAGCAATTGTTCGGCAATGTCGCGATGCCGCCCGGCGCGCGCAAATTGATACACGGTTTGGCCATCCCAATTCAGGCCAAGCCATTCCAATCCGTTTAAGATCGCGCCGACGGCTTCGGGTGTAGATCGTTCGCGGTCGGTATCTTCGATGCGCAGCAGAAAGGTGCCACCGGTATGCCGCGCGAAGAGCCAATTGAAGAGAGCCGTGCGCGCGCCACCGATGTGCAGAAATCCAGTCGGCGAGGGAGCAAATCGAAGGACGGGCTTCTTGTTTTCGGTCATACTCTATCGGTCTTTTTGGGGCAGGTCGTTTCTAGGCCACACGACGCGAGGCTTCTAGCAAACAAGGTCCCGTGGCGGTAGCACCGATTCCATATCCGCTGTGGGCGCGTTGGCACAGGCGTGCTTGTACGCTCTCTTTGGCTTCGACGCGCGATTGGCTGTCAGACAATGCCATCGCAGAAAGCGATCGTTGGGCACTATGGCTGCCTGTCGCGATGGGCGCCGGCATCGCTATCTATTTTGCACTGGCATTCGAACCGCCACTCGTTCTGGCAGGGCCGTTTTTGCTTTCCGCGCTACTGCTGGCCGTCTTCGCGTCAACGTCCGAAACCACGTTGGCACGCATGGTCTTCGGATTTTTCGCTGCCGCACTCTTAGGATTTTCACTCGTGCAATTTCGAACGGAATCCGTGGCGGCGCCATTTCTCACCCATCGAATTGGTCCAGTGGAGGTTGAAGGTCGCGTGCAGAGCGTCGAGCCGCATGGGCAGAACATGCGCGTTGAACTGGCACCGTCGTCTATCGCACACATGCGCAAAGACGTGCTGCCAGCACTGGCGCGCATAACGGTGCGCAGCGGGGCGGAAGATCTGAAGCCGGGAGACGCGATCATTTTACATGCGGTCCTGATGCCGCCGCCAGCACCAGCCGAGCCCGGCGATTACGATTTTGGACGTTCCGCCTATTATTTGCGGCTTGGTGCTGTCGGATATGCTTTTGGTGAACCCGATTTGCTCACCGTGCGAGCGCAGCCGGGTTTGATGGCCCGCATCGAGACGGCGGTTGAAAACCTGCGTTGGCGCATGACGCAGCATATTGAGAGCGAGTTACCCGGCAGCACCGGCGGCATCGCGGCAGCGCTCATCACTGGGGATCGCGGCGCGATCAACAATGATGACGAACAGGCCCTACGCGATGCCGGGTTGGCGCACGTGCTTGCCATCGCCGGGCTTCACATGGCGCTCGTCGGATTGGGATTATTCTGGGTCGTGCGCGCATTGCTCGCGGCTGTTCCGTCACTTGCTCTCAACTATCCGATCAAGAAATGGGCTGCAGTGGCAGCTCTCGGCGGCGCGACGTTCTATTTGATCGTGAGCGGCGCAGCCGTTCCCGCCACGCGTGCCTACGTCATGCTCACGACGATGCTGGTGGCTATTCTGTTTGACCGCCCAGCGCTGTCGATGCGCTCCGTTGCTCTGGCGGCGGCGATCATCTTGATCTTACGCCCGGAGAGCATCATTCAACCTGGCTTTCAGATGTCCTTCGCGGCCGTGGTGTCGCTCGTGGCGGTCGCCGAATGGGAAAGGGCGCGTCCGCACTTGGAGATCGGTCCTGGACGATTTGCGAACGCGCGCCGCTACATGCGCGGCATTGCGCTTACAAGCTTTGTGGGCAGTATCGCGACAGCACCATTCGCAGCTTTC
>DASZML010000138.1:0-2672 GCA_035551875.1 Rhizomicrobium sp. | reverse complement strand
CGCGGTGTGCGTGAAAGCGGAAAGACGTTCGCAGCCAAGGATCGTCCGTTTTATATCGAGCGTCGCGGTTTCGGCGAGACGGTTTACTTCGATGTTTCCTATTCTGCCGTACGCGAGGCCGACGGAACGATTGGCGGCGTTCTGTGCATCGTCAGCGAGACGACAGCGCGCGTGCTCGCGGAACAAAAAGCGCGCGCGGATCGCGACCGCTTTGCCGAGATGTTTCGTCAGGCACCCAGCTTCATGGCGCTGCTCGATGGGCCTGAGCATATCTTCACGCTTACCAACGATGCTTACCAGCAGTTGATCGGACATCGCGATGTCACCGGCAAATCCATTCGCGACGCATTGCCGGACCTCGAAGGCCAAGGATTTTATGAGCTGCTCGACGAGGTCTATCGCAGCGGCAAACCATATGTCGGTCACGATGTGGCTGTCAGCCTGCAACCAGAGCCCGGCGGTAAAAGCGTAAAACGCGTTCTCGACTTCGTTTATCAGCCAATCAAATCCACCCACGGCGATGTTACCGGCATATTTGTCGAGGGCCACGACATCACGGGAACGCATCTTGCCGAGCGCGCACTCGGCGAAAGCGAGCAGCGCTTCAACGATATTGCCGATGCGACACCGGTGCTGATCTGGATTTCCGATACTACGAAAGCCTGCACGTGGTTCAACAAGACCTGGCTCGACTTCACCGGCCGAACGATGGCGCAAGAGATGGGGAACGGCTGGGCCGAAGGCGTGCACCCCGAAGATTACGACCGCTGCCTTGCGACTTACGTCTCTGCATTCGACAAGCACGAGCCGTTCCGCATGCTTTATCGCTTACGGCGGCACGACGGAGAGTGGCGCGTCGTCGATGACAATGGCGTACCGCGCTTCACCGCTGATGGCACGTTTATGGGCTTTATCGGCTCATGCATCGACGTCACCGATGAGCGTGCCGCGCAGGACGCTATAAATCATAGCGAAGAGCGGCTTCGCCTTGCGACCGAAAACGCCGGTATCGGGCTGTTCGACATCGATCCGGATGGTGGCATCGATTTCTCGTATTCGCGGCGTAGCTCCACTTTCCTGATGGATCGTGAAAAGCGCGTACCTATGGAACATCTTTTCTCCCGCCTGCATCCGGAGGACGTTTCTAGGACGAGGGCGATATACGAAGCCGCGCGAGATCCGTCGCGCCGCGAGCGGTTCGATGTCGAATATCGTGTGGTTCCGGAAGCCGATCAGCCGATGCGCTGGATCAAGATCCGCGGACGCGGCGTGTTCGACGATGCCGGCAAGCTCCTGCGGATCAGCGGAACTGCGATCGACATATCGAAGGAACAGGAAATCCAAGATGCGCTCCGCCGCAGCGAAGAACAGCTGCGGCTCGCCAGTGACAACGCCGAAATCGGCTTGTGGGACATGGACGTGCTTCACAACACAGCCTACTCCACGCCCCGCGTAAAAATGATTTTCGGGATGCCGACCGATTCCGATCCCGCTCCGGACGAATTCTTCGCACTGGTTCATCCGGATGATATTGCGCGCGTACAGAGCGCCTATGCCGATGCTTTCGATCCGGTGAAACGAGCAACCTATGACATTGCATACCGAGTCACAGGGCGCGACGACGGCGTATTGCGATGGATTCATGCCAAGGGCCGCGGTGTGTTCGATGCCGATGGCCTGCTTCAACGTGTCACCGGCACCGCCGCGGATGTTACAGAGCAAAAGGAAATTGCAGAGGCGTTGCGGCGCAGCGAAGAACAGCTGCGCCTTGCCACCGAATATTCCGAGATCGGCCTGTGGGATATCGATATCGTCAACGACATCGTCTATTGGCCGCCCCGCGTAAACATGATGTTCGGCTTGGCGCCTGACGAGCCCGTCACGATGAAACAATTTCGCGCCAGCCTGCATCCCGAGGACAAGCGAAAAACAATCGCGCACATTCTCGAAGCCTGCGATCCTGCCAAGCGTACTTTTTATGACGCGGAATATCGCATCACGCGCAAGAGCGACGGCATCGTTCGCTGGATGGCAGCGAAGGGCCGCGCGGTGTTTGACGATCAACGGCGCTGTGTGCGCATGCTTGGTATCATCGCCGACGTAACCGAACGCAAAGAGATCGAGCAGCGTATCCACGAACTGAATGAGACGCTGGAGAAACGCGTCGTCGAACGCACGGCGGCGTTGGAAAAGAGCCAGGCCGCGCTCCAGCAAGCACAGAAGATGGAAGCGATCGGCAATCTTACTGGTGGCATTGCGCATGATTTCAACAATCTGCTGCAAGGCTTATCGGGCAATCTCGATCTGATCCGCCGCAGGCCGGACGATACAGCCCGTGTGCAACGCTGGGCGGAATCGGGCCTTCAGGCGGCCGAACGCGGCGCAAAACTTACCGCGCAACTGCTCACCTTCTCACGTTCGCAGAAGTTGGAATTGCGAGCGCTCGATCTTGCGGAGCTTCTGCCGAGCATGCGCGAGCTTCTTAAGCGCACGCTGGGACCGTCAGTCGAAGTGGCACTCGATCTGGAGCCGGGCAAACAAGCGGTGTTGGGCGATGAGACCCAACTCGAAATGGCCGTGCTCAATCTTGCGATCAATGCACGCGACGCGATGCCCGACGGCGGCAAACTTTCCATCAGCACGAAAAGCCGCACACTCTCAGACGATGCCGA
>DASZML010000137.1:0-3619 GCA_035551875.1 Rhizomicrobium sp. | reverse complement strand
CGCCTGGACCCACGTTCCCTGCCGCGGACGCGCGCTCAGGAGCCCTTTTGCCGTCAGCATCTTGACTGCCTCGCGAACGATGCTTCGGCTCGCGCCGTATTGTGCGCAAAGATCGGCTTCGACGGGAAACGGATTTCCTTTGGTGTATTTGCCGGTGACGATTGCCGCGCCGAGATCCTGAACGATACCATAAGTAAAGTTTTGGCCGTGACCGGAGAGAATTTTGCGCGCGTCTCGCCCCTCGGCGTTACGCAGTCTTTTCCTCGCGGATGAAGGAGCCATCGAGCAATCCTGCGACGGGTGCTTTGAAAATAAATACGTCGCCCGCATGAGGTTGCCCCATAAGGGTATCTGGCTTCAAGCCGTCGCGCGCCGATGTCACAACCAACAGATCGAGTTTCGGACCTGCGAATGCAACACAGGTGGGCTGACTGGCGGGCATTTCAAGAACCATGTCTTCGCGGCCGTCCGGCGAGTATCGGACGACGCGACCAGCTCCCCATTGCGCGCTCCACACGCCCCCCAGCGAGTCGACATTACCGCCGTCCGGATAAGCGCCTTCGGGCGTCTGGACGAACACGCGCTGGTTGGAAAGCGATCCGTTATCGGCGTCGAAATCGAACGCGAAAATTGTGCGCCTTGGCGAATCCGCAAAATAGAAGGTCTTGGAATCCGGGCTACAGCAGATGCCGTTAGAGATCGAAACGCCGCGAAGATGGATAGACACATCTCCGGCGCGATCCACGCGATAGAGCGTACCCAAGGATCGCCCGTTTTCGCTTTCCATCATCGTACCACACCAGAACCGTCCCTGACGGTCCACGCGACCGTCATTGAAGCGGATGCCTGGATGCTCAAATGTCGGGCGATATTGCCAATTCAGATTTGCCGATTGGGGATTGTAAAAAGCGATGCCGGTCTCGAATGCAGCGATTATATCGGAAGTGCCTTCGATGAAACCGAAAGAGGCGAGGCGTTCCGGCATTTGAAACGTCTCGGTCTTACTCTTTGAGAGGTCATGTCGCTGCAGCTTTCGTTGCTGGATATCGGTCCACCATAACGAACCGCGCCCAGCGTCCCACAAAATGCCTTCGCCGAGTGTATTTCTGGCCGGGATTATATCGACGAGCTTCACCAGAACACCGCGTAGAGCGCACACAAGATGGCAACGATAGCGAGTGCCGCCGCGTTAAATCCGCGACTTGTCGAATAGTCGATATTGGTGACATCGATTGTGGAGCGCTCCGGTTTGGGCCGCTGCAGCAGCGATATCGCGATGGCAAGTGCCAGGCAGATTAGAAACGCGTAACCGACGCGATTCATGAATGGGATTTGCGGCCACCAGATCTTATAGGCGAACGAGATCACCGCGGATCCGATTGCAGCTGTCAGCGCGCTTGCTTCAGTGGCGCGCGGCCAAAACATGCCGAGCAGGAAAATCACGCAGATTCCGGGCGTAAAGAAACCGGTGAATTCCTGGATATACTGGAAGGCCTGATCGAAATTGCCCAGCAGTGGTTTGGCCGCAAGCATCGCGGCGATAAGCGCCACAACGGCAGTCACGCGTCCGACGATGACCAGATGACGTTCGCTGGCCGCCGGAACAGCCTGCTTGTAGAGATCGATGGTGAAGATCGTCGCGATGGAGTTTATCTTCGATCCCATCGAGGCGATGATGGCAGCAAGCAGCGCCGCGAACACCAAACCGAGCAAACCGCTCGGCAGCAGCGTCATCAAGGTCGGATAGGCCTGATCTGGCCGTTGGAGGTGCGGCGCCAGTACAAGAGCTGCGATGCCGGGCAATACGACTAGAACCGGCGTCAGCAATTTGAGGAAGGACGCCAGAACGATCCCGCGTTGCGCTTCCCGCGTATCCTTCGCGCCGAGCGCACGCTGGATGATGTACTGATTGAATCCCCAATACGACAAATTCATGATCCACATTCCGCCGATGAGAACTGAGAGTCCCGGCAAATCCTTGTAGTTCGGATCACTCGGCGGAAGGATCATGCGAAAATGTTCGGGAAAGCGATGTGTCAACATCGTGAAGCCGGTGACGGCGCCTGCACCGCCGGAAATCCGGTCGAGTGCGATATAGGCGATCACCAAACCGCCCAACACGAGCAACGACACCTGCACGGCGTCGGTAAGCGCCACTGCTTTCAATCCGCCATACAGTGCATAAGCCCCGGCGAAGGCGCCGAGCGCGATCAGCGCAGTTTCAAGCGGGATACCTGTGACGGTGTGGAATGCTGTCGCGCCGAGCCACAGAATCGAGGTCAGGTTCACAAACACATAGACGCCTAGCCAGAAAATCGCGAGCACAAGCTGCACGCTGCGGCCGTAACGGCGCTGCAGGAATTCCGGCATCGTGTAGACGCGGTTCTTAAGAAAGATCGGAAGGAAGAATTTTCCCACGATAATGAGCGTGAGCGCCGACATCCATTCATAGGATGCAATGCCAAGTCCGATCACATAGCCCGAACCGGACATGCCGATGATCTGCTCGGCGGAAATGTTGGCCGCGATTAGGGAACTGCCGATGGCCCACCAGGGCAGCGAGCGGCCTGCGAGGAAGTAATCCTGGCTGTTCTTCTCGTGGCCGGGTTTTTCGCGGCTTACCCATTGCGCCAGCAGGAAGATGAACACGGCGTAGATCGCAACGACGGCGATATCGATCGTAGAAAGATGCATCTGGACGCTTGCCCCTCTGTTCGGACGCTTTTGCCGCGCCGCTTAGTCTGTTCTCTTCGACGTGCCGACGGCTTCGATCAGACGGCGCGCGCGCGTTTCAATCTCCTTGTCGGAGTATTGCGGCTTGAAAAGTTCCGATCCGAAGCCGAATCCGGTGGCACCGGCATCGAGCCACGGCGCAACGTTCTCCGCCGTCACGCCACCGACAGCGAAGACAGCAATATCCGTGGGCAGTACGGAGCGCAGCGCGAGAAGATGATCAGGTCCGTAAGTTGCCGCCGGGAAGAGCTTCAATTGGCGAGCGCCGGCCCGGATCGCTGCAAATGCTTCGGTCGCCGTCCCGAAGCCGGGCATGACCATGAGATCCTTGGCACGAGCTCTTTCGATTACGGATACATCGGTGTTCGGTGTCACGATAAGTCTGCCGCCAGCATCGGCAGCGCGGGACACGTCGTCGGCATAAAGGACTGTACCGGCACCGCAGAGACAATCCTTGCCTATCGCTTTGGCCAGCCTGGAAATGCTTTCGAAGGGGTTCGGAGAGTTCAGCGGCACTTCGATGGCGCGGATACCTTGCGCGAGCAGCACATGGGTGACATCGACGACGCGATCCGGCGTGACGCCTCGCAGAATCGCAATGATTGATGGCAGGTCAGGACGCATGCGCGATGCTTTCTACGAACAGTGCGTCGTGCAGTGCCTTGAGCCCCGCTAGTGACGCGGAAGCGCCGTCAATCGCCTTTACGGTCAATCCGCGCTTAGCGAACGCTGCCGTATAAAGCTCACAAAGTTGTTTTGTACCAATGAGCGCGATACGTGCCTCGATGAGATCGCTCTTGAACAAGCGCAAAGCGCCCGCGACGTCCTGGCCGATGATGAGGCCCGAAAGATAACTCGCGGCATCTCTCGCCGCTAATTCGCCGGC
>DASZML010000136.1:0-5824 GCA_035551875.1 Rhizomicrobium sp. | reverse complement strand
TATTCTCGTTACGCCGAAAGAAGTTTTCATCGGCCTTTCCGCGCGCACCACACAGAAGGGCGCGGATGCGTTGATCGGTTTGTTGCGCGAATTGGGCCTGAACGGTCGCGTCGGCCATACGCCGGCGGACGTTCTACATTTCAAAACGGCGTCGGCGCTGCTCGATGAGGAGACGATCCTCGTCACCAAACCGATGGCCGATAGTGGTGTCTTTGCGGATTATCGCATGCTCGTCACGCCGGATGGCGAAGACGCCGCCGCCAACGCGCTGCGCATCAACGACACCGTTCTCATCGGCGCGCACTACACGCGCACGATCGAGATGCTGTCGCAAGCCAATTACCGCGTGCGCGCGGTCGAAATGGCGGAAGTGGCCAAGCTCGACGCCGGCCTCTCCTGCATGTCGCTGCGCTGGTTCAAGCCGTAAGCGCTGTCAATTCGAGGGCATTCGCCGTCGCATGGCCCAGCACCGTGTTGTCGAAGATGCACCAAACGTCTTTTGTCTTTCCCGCCTTCTTCAGACGCCTTGCCAACGCTGCCAAAAACACCGGTTCGTAATTCGCGTAATAAATCCGCGGACTGCCATGCAGGCGCCAATATTCGAGATCCCGAAATCCGCCCGGCACAGCGGCGTCTTTCACCTCCGCCATTTTCGCGGGAACAGGATCGGCCGCCACCCGCGCAACGCGGAAAGATGCGAGCACCTTGTCGGCTTCCGCCGTGAACCAGGTCGCATGACGCGACTCAATCGCCGCGCCGCCCTCATAGAACCTGCGCAACAACGATAGAAATTGCCGCGCGATCTTCGGATCGAAAGCCAATCGCGGCGGCAACTGGATCAGGATGCAGCCGAGCTTGTCGCCGAGCGCGCCGCATTCGCTGAGAAAAGCCTGCAAAGGCGCCTCAGCATCGGCGAGCCGAAGCTCGTGCGTGATGTGCCGCGGCATCTTCACGGAAAAGGAAAATCCGTCCGGCGTCTCGCGCGCCCATCGCGCATAGGTTTGAGGACGATGCGGCCGGTGGAAGGATGAGTTGATCTCGGCAGCGTTGAGCCGCGTTGCATGCCGCGAAAGATGCGACGATCCGGCCGCGAATTTCCCGGCATGTTCGCGCCGGATAGCCCAACCCGCCGTTCCAACCCGAAGCCCATGCTCTCCGTCTGCCATTCCTCTACGAAATGCAGGCGCAGCGCTCTGGCTCCCGCGATTAGTCCGCCGTCGCGATTGGAACCGGGCGGGTAATGAACCCGCTGATGCGATAAACGTGGCCGCCGAATTGACCGGAACGCATGTCCCACACCCGCACTTCGCTCCAGTTATTGCTGGGGCTGACGTCCAGGATCGGCGTGTTCTTGTCGATCTCGCCGTGGTTCTGCCAGTTGGCCTGATCGACGCGGATCTCGCGCGGCGAAATCACTTTCGTCACCACCGCCACATGGCCTTTGCGGATGCGGCTGGAACTGGAAAAGACCATTACGGCGTCGGCCGCCGGCGTGGTGATCTCGTCGTAGAGGTTCTTGGCGCGCGCCCACCAGGTCCTGGCATCGCCGAATATCTCGAAGCCGGAACGCAGCCGCGCATATTCCACGCAATAGAAGTGGTGCAGCGCTGTTTCGGTTGCCGGCGGCGCATCGGCGTCATCTTGCGGCGCCGGTGCCAAGGCTTGCGTCACCGTATCGGCCACGCTGGAAACGATATTGGGTGCTGTGTCGCTGTCGTCGAATATGCCGACGGTTGATTCTTGCGATCCCACATCCGCCATCGCCGGGGCGGCGAAACAGAGCGAAAGGGCGGTCAGGGAGGCGGTCAAAAAAACGCGCGCGCAAGGAAGATGTATGGCTCGATATCCTCGGGTCATCACAGATTCCGTGTTTCAGTTGCTACCGGCCGGTCGTGTCCGAAGGGGGCAAGGACACTCGCGGCGACTAAGGGCGGGGTGCTCGCACCGTCCGGCCCGTCATTTGTCTATCAGAGGGGCGAGGGGGTGCCAAATATTTGTCATAGACAGGTTTCGGTCATCTTCCGGAAGGGCGAAAAATTCTTGGCAGGCCTCGCTTTTTGAATGTCCCACCCCAGCCGCCGGTCTTTTTTGCCGCACGCAGTCCGGATTAATCTGCGCATGATCGAATCACATGGAGACGGCGCATGGCCAACCGCGAACAGCGCAGCAACAAGGAAAAGAAGAAGCCGAAAGTCGACAAGAACGACAAGTCCAAGCCTTCGACGAGTAATGCGTCCTCCTATGTGCAGCCCGAACTCGTTCGCAAGCCGCACAAGGGCAAAGACTGGACGTAAGCCGGTTTAGTCCTGTGTCTGCGGATGCAGCGGCCGCCACACGCCGCCGCGCACGAAGAACACTGCGATCAACGACAACATAAAGAGCGCGCCAATCACCAGCCACGCCTCGTTGAAGGAATCGGTTAGCGCCGCCTTCTTGATGAAGGGCGTCACGTAATCGCGGATTGAAGGATCGATCGGGCCGGAATAGGCCTGGCCGGTGAAATACTCCGTCGGCAGGCCGACATGCGCCGCCATGGCCGCATCGCCCGCGATCAACCGCTTCATGATGTGGGCGGCATGTTCGGGCGTGCGTTGGGCAATGATCGTGTCGATCAGCGCGATTCCGATGGCGCCGCCGAGATTGCGCATGAGATTGAAAATACCGCTCGCGTCCGGCGCGTCCTGCGCCGGCCATCCTTCCATCGCAAGGCGCGTCGCCGGCAGGATGCAGAACATCACCGCGGCGCCGCGCACCACTTGGGGCCAGAACAATCCATCGTAGTCGGTTTGGTAAGTGGCGTGGCCGTTCATCAGAAGGCCGATCCCGAACACGCCATATCCCAATCCGATCAGCACGCGTCCATCGATGCGGCTTTCGAGAAGTGCCGCGACCGGCGCTGCGACGAGCTGCACGACGCCCGCCACCATGATGATTTCACCGATCTCGATGGGCGTGTGCCCGCGCACATAACCCAGAAAGATCGCGAGGATGTAGGTCGATCCGTAAAGGCCGATCCCGGAGATGAAGCTCAAACCGCTGCCGATCGCGAAAGGCTGCTTGGAGAAGCGCGAAAGATCGACGAACGGTCCTGGCCGCGTGAGGCAAAAATAACCCGCAAGCAGTCCGGTGAACGCGCAGATTGCGAACAGCGTATAGATATAAAGTCCGCTCCAATGATGCGGCGGCGCTTCCTTCAGCATCAATGTGAGCGTTGCCAGGAAGATCGCAGCGAGTATCAGGCTCGTGTAGTCGATCTTCTTCAGGAACGAGACCTCAGCCTCGCCGACGCGGATGAATACCGCAACAAATCCCGCCACGATCAGACCCGGCACGATGTTGATGAGGAATATCATGTGCCAGCTGTAGGTCTGCGTCAGCCATCCGCCGACGTAAGGCCCGATGCTGGGCGCAATCATCGCGAAAACGCCCGCCATGGTGGTGGCGACGATCTCGTGTTCGCGCGGCAGGATCGTGAAAACGGAGGTGAACACGGCCGGAATCAACATGCCGCCGCAGAAACCTTGCAGCACTCGCACCGCAATCAGCGTGTCTCCGCCATTGCAAAGCGAACACAAGATGCTCGTAAGCACGAAGCCCAGCGTCGCGCTTACGAACAACCATCGTAACGAGAATGCGCGCGTGAGAATGCCGGTCAGCGGAATGGCGATGACTTCTGCCATCAGATAAGCGGTTTGAATCCAGCTGATCTGGTCGGCGGGGATGTGTAGCGCCTTCTGGATGTTGGTAAGCGATGATGCGACGACCTGGATGTCGAGGATCGCCATGAACATGCCGATGCACATGGCGACATAGCCGATCCATAGTCTTGTGGCGGATGTCACGCGCGGGCGCCGATCATGATGCTGTCCGCACCGGGACGAGCCGGATTTCCCGCACGCGCTGAACTTTCGGATTCATGACCCGCCACCACAACGGGGGAACGAGTGCCAGCAGGATGCTGCCGGCATACCCCGCGGGAAGCTCAGGCGCATGATCGATGTAGCGAAGCGTTTCGTAGGGCGATGACGGACGTTTGTGATGATCGCTGTGCCGGCCCATGTTGAAGATGATGGGATTGGCGAAGACGTTGCTGCTGTTCCAGCTGTGGTGATGGTCGAACTGTTCCAGAAGACCATGGCTGTCTCGCGTCCGAATCAGGCCGTAATGGGCAACATAATTGAACATCTCGAGCACCGCGATTGCCACGGCGCTTTCCAGGGTAAAGAAGATCACACCCCGGATGCCTCCCAGCGCCGCTGCGCCGGCAAATACAATGATTGCAATCGCGATATCGTGGTTGGCGCGATTGTGCATCCAGCCGCTCGCGGATTTGCGGCAGCGCCATTGCTCGAACCGCCAGGCATCGCGCAGCTGCGTGGGGACGGTGCGGATGAGAAAGCCATAGAAACTCTCGCCTAACTTTGCCGTCGCGGCATCGTTCGATGTCGCGGCCCAGCGGTGGTGGCCATAAATATGCGCCACACGGAAATGCCGGTAGGTCATGCCGGTCAACATTAGCGCGCCCCACGCTTGTTCGCTGCGGCTTTTGCTGTGCACCATCTCATGCGCCGTGAGCATTCCGAAAATGCCCGTCGTCAATCCAATCGACAGAACCAGCGCGGCTATTCCGATCGCGTCTGCGTTGCGCGCCGCAAAAATCGCCCACGCGATCACCGCGAGCTGCGCCGGGATATAAAGTAGTGGCAGCATGCGGAACGCGAATGGTGGAGCAATGGCCGTTGCAACAGGACCGCGCCGTGCGATCAGCTCAGCGCCGAGCAACAACACGAGTATTGCGGGAAGGATCAAGACCGGCGCCCAGGGCTGCCAGTAATATAAGAGCGGAATAGCAGCGCTCAGAAGAAAAGCACTCGCATAGCGGATCATTGCCCTGCGAGCGCGCGCCGTGGATTGAGCGCAAGCTCCTCCTGCCGAATCCGCAGTATCAAGACGGCCGCGTTGAGGATCGAAAATACGATCATGGTCTTCCATTCTCCGAACGCCGCCGGCAGGCATGCGATCTCGGCGATCACGACAGCATAATTGGGATGGCTGATGAAGCGATAGGGGCCTTTCTTCACAAGGGGAGCGGCGGGCAGCGTGATGATCCGCGTGGTCCAATAGGGTCCGAGTGTAACCAAGACCCAAAGGCGCCCGAGCTGCAGCAGGAGCATCAGCGCAATCAGGTACCAATTGATGACCGGCGGGTGTCCCAGAAACGCGACAATCGCAACAAACCACGCGACATGTACCGCGATGAGCATGGGGTAATGCGCGCGCCCGATCTCCACTGCGCCGCGCGCCATCAGCGCACGCGTGTTGTGGTTCGCATAAACAAGTTCGAAAAGACGCTGCAGCGCCACCAATCCGATGATGACGTAAGCCCAGAGCATCAGTTCTCGAGCGTGAGGAACACCGCGGAGAAACCAGGACCAAGCGCGGTCATCAACGTCTTGCGGTCCTTTGCGCGCCAGTCCATGCGCTCCAAAACAAACAGCGCGGTGACGGCCGACATATTTCCGAAATTGCGCAGCACTTCGCGGCTTTCCTTCAGCGCACCGTTCGGAATTTCGAATGCATCTTCCAGCGCGTCGAGCACTTTTGCGCCGCCGGGATGGCATGCGAAGCCCGCGAAATCGCTCACCTTGCGGCCGGTCTTCGCCAGATACTCATCCAGCAATTTGCGGAAATCATTGGCGACGAGTGCCGGAATGCTTTGCGCAAACCGTGCTTTCAAGCCGTCTTCCTCGACGTCCCAGCCCATGATGTCCAGCGAGTTGGGCCAAGTGTGTTCGCCGTTTGCCGTCACGCGCGGGCCTTCGCC
>DASZML010000135.1:0-6472 GCA_035551875.1 Rhizomicrobium sp. | reverse complement strand
GACGCCGCATCATTGACGGGCTTTGCGTAACCTTTTGACGTTCGCCAAGCGAAGGCCGGGAAGCTGAAGCCGAATGTCGGGTTGAAGCGTGTCCCGACCCATGCTCACATTGCCTCTTCCGCCAGGAGCTAAGGGAGGCAGACGGTGGATGACATATCGACTCTGGCGCAGAAGCGCCTTCCTGTGTTTGCCAACACCATCCTTCGCGCCGTCAATGACATTGGTGAAGGCAAACTTGTTTTCAAATTCGCGAATGGTGCCGAACGCAGCGTGACGGCAGCGCGCGAAGGCGCGCAGGCCGTGCTGGAGATCGCGCGAAATCGCGTTTTTCGCAGACTGGCGCTCGGCGGCGAAATCGGGATCGCTGAAGCCTATCTCGATGGAGATTGGACAAGCCCCGATCTCGCGAGTGTGTTCGAATTTGCCTCGCGCAATATGACAAAGCTCACCGGCACGCTGAACGGATTGGCGCCATTGCGTTGGGCGAACAATCTCACGCACAAGCTGCGCGGCAACACCCGCAGCGGTAGCCGCAAGAACATCGCTGCGCATTACGATCTGGGCAACGCGTTCTATTCGCAGTGGCTCGATCCCACGATGACCTATTCATCGGCGGTATTCGATACGCCGGACATGAGCCTCGAAGCGGCACAACGCAACAAATGGCGCAAGCTTGCTGAGTTGCTGGAGCTCAAGCCCGGCATGCGCGTGTTGGAGATTGGTTGTGGCTGGGGTGGCTTCGCAATGTTTGCTGCCCGTGAATATGGCTGCCACGTCACCGGCATCACGCTTTCGAAAGAACAGCATGCGTTCGCGAGTAAAGCGATCGCTGAAGCGCAGCTTTCGCATCTGATCGATATCGAGATCATCGACTACCGTGATGTGCGAGGTACGTTCGACCGCATCGCATCCATCGAAATGTTCGAGGCTGTGGGCGAAGAACACTGGCCGGCGTATTTCGGCGTGGTTCGTGAGCGGCTAAAGCCCGGCGGCGCGGCGGGACTTCAGATCATCACCATTGATGACGCGCGATTCGAGGAATACCGCAACACCGCCGATTTCATTCAACTCTATATCTTTCCGGGCGGCATGCTGCCCTCGCCGTCCGCACTTCGCAAAGAAGTGACCAAGCAAGGCTTGGGTTTCGAAACGGTTCAGACTTTCTCGAAGTCTTACGCCGAAACGCTGCGGCGCTGGCGCGAGGTGTTTGATGCTCGCTGGCCGACCATTGCGCCGCTTGGTTTCGACGAGCGCTTCAAGCGGATGTGGGACTACTACCTTGCATCCTGTGAAGGCGGTTTCCGAGCCGGTTATATCGACGTCGGCCAATTCCGCGTAACACGCGGCTAGGGTTCGTAGCGCAATCCGATTTCGAAGGTTCGCGGTTGTCCGTAGGACAACGTGCCATCCGCTGCCTCCGCGGTGACAATATTGGCGTTCGCGACATTTTCGACGCGGATAAACGCCGAATAGGCATCCACAAAGCGGTACGCTGCTTCGAGATCGAGGACGAAGGCTGAGCCCAACCGCATCGTGTTCTGATCGTCCTCGAAGCGCGTGCTTTCCCAATGCAGATCGGCATTAAGCGACACGTGCTCAATCGGCCGCAACGTTGCACCGGCGGTGATTGTGACCGGTGGGGCTTGTGCTGGGCGGTTGCCGGTGAGCGACGGTTGGCCCGATGGAATAGCGGACGGATTTTCTTTCACCCGTGCATCGGTGATCGAGAACGCCGTGCGCAGATCGAAATCGTCGAACATTTTCCATGTCGCATCGCCTTCGAGGCCAACGGCGTTCACATCACCGGCGTTTTCGCGCTGGAATGTCACGCCGCTCGACGACGATGCGATAGTCACATTGGTCACGGCGTCGTGCATGCGATTGACGAAGCCGGTCATGTTCCAGCCCAGTGCGCCGGATTGACCACCCCAACCCACCTCAACGCCGTAAAGCTCCTCCGGCTTTAATCCCGGATTGGCCACGGTGTTGTTGTTGCCGACACGGAAAGGGCGATAGAGCTCGTTCAAACTCGGCGCACGAAAACCCTCATACGCAGCAACGCGCAGATAATCTTGCCCGAGCCAACCCGCATCGAAATTGCGCCGCGCGCCGGCGCGGCCTGTCGGAATCACGCCATCACGGCCTGGATAATCGGCTTGGCTCGTCACCGCACCACTCGCGCGATTGTATTGCACAAGATGACCTTGCGCCGTTGACCAATAATCCGCGCGAAGGCCGAGCGTGAGCAACCACGCGCCATCATCATACGCGCCTTCGGCATAGCCGCCGCCCACCGTCAGCTTACCGCCGCTCCGGCGGCGCGACGCGAAATCCTGAAGCAACGTGCTGTAGCTATAAAGCTCGCGCGACTCGCCGCTATCGGCGCGCAGATCGCCGCCGACTTCCCAACGGAAATTTCCGCTCGATCCGAACAGCGCTGCATTTCCACCAAGCCCCAATGCCGGTGTCGCATACTGATCGTTTGCCGGCGTCGAATTGCTACGGAGCGCGGGATACGCCGGCACCGACGCCGATGTATTCACGAAACCGCTGTTTATGAACCAGGCTTGCAATCGCCAGCCAACGTCTGATGCGGTGGCGGGGCGCGAAAGGGTCATGCTGCCGATCAAGCCCTTCGCTTCCGATTGCACATATTGGACACCGCCGCCGCGCGCATCGTCGTAATACTCAAGGCGCGCACTCGCGACCACGCCGCCGCCGAGATCGTCTTGCGCACGCAAACTTGCTTCGCCGCTGTCGAGCCACAGATGATTGTCAGCGTCGCCACGGCGCGGCGGGCGAATGGGGATCCATCCGTTCGAACGCTCGCCCGCGGCGCTCGCGAACAAATCGAGCGAGCCGATCTGTGTTCCGCCGCTCGCACCCGCGCGCACCATTGCATCGCTTCCAGCCGACGCATCGGCGATGGCGACGCCGTCCGTCGTATCGCGTTCGGTGAGCGAGATGGTGCCGGTCAATGCGCCAGAACCGTAAGGACCCGCGCCAGCACCGCGCACAACTTCCGCACCACCGATGTCTTCGTAAGGGAGCGCGCCCCAGATTACCCAGTTGCCGAACGGATCGTTCATTGGCACGCCGTCGAGTAACACGAGCGCGCGACCGGCTCCGGATGGCGCGATCTCACGCAATGAAACACCTTGCGTTGTCGCGTTCGCATTCTGGCTACCGGAGCGGCGGAACAGCGAAAGCCCTGGCACCTCTTCGAGCGCATTGTCCAAGCGGTCGTCGGACGCGAGTTGGCCCGCGTCCAGCGTCGTCACGGCGAACGCGCCGTTGCCGACCGGCTCCGGCAAGCGCGCCGCCGTGACCGTCACGGTTTCAACACCGTCGGCAAATACCGCTGCCGACGGCATCAGCAACAACGCGGTCAGCGCCGCAACTCTGGTGAAACGTTTCATCGGCAGGACCATAAGCGGAATGACTGCGTTTTGTGTGCCGCACGCCTGCGAAATTCGCAATTCCGGTCAAGCGGCGGCCAAGCGACGATGCTAGGGTTCTAGCCATAACAGGGAGGAATTCATGAAATTGCGTTTACTCGCGCTCGCAGCCGCGGCGCTCGTCTTTAGTGCGCCGACATTCGCCGCCGAAATGCCGGCTTACGTTACCGCCGCCGTATCCAACGCCGACCGTTCGGCGGAAGAAACCGCCCGCGACGCGAACCGCAAGCCGGACGACATGCTGGCCTTCTCCGGCATCAAACCGGGCGACACCGTGATCGATCTGGTGCCGGGCAAGGATCAATACTTTACCCATCTCTTCGCCAACGTCGTTGGCCCGAGCGGGCATGTCTATTCGTACATGCCGACCGAGCTCGATGAGGACATGGTGAAAATGAAGATCGCCCTTCCGCCGGACGGCACGGTCGATCCAAAATTTCCGAACGCGACATTCGTGCACAAGCCGCTCGTTGCGCTGGATGTGCCAGGACAAGTGGACCTGATCTGGACATCGCAGAACTATCACGACTTCCACGACAAGTTCATGGGGCCGATCGATCTCGCCGCCTTCAATAAGGCCGTCTATGCCAAGCTGAAGCCCGGCGGCATCTACATCGTACTCGATCACGCCGCACCGGGCACCGGACTTTCAGCAACAGAAACGCTCCATCGCATTGATCCCGCTGTCGTGAAAAAGGAAGTGCTTGCGGCCGGTTTCATATTCGTCGGTGAAGACGATGCGCTCGCCAACCCAGCGGACGATCACTCCAAACTGGTGTTCGATCCTTCCATTCGCGGAAAGACCGATCAGTTCGTCTACAAGTTCAAGAAGCCGTAATAATCAAATCGCCTCCCCCTTGAGGGGAGGCCGATAAAATTCGAAGCACAGCGAAGAATTTTTCGGGTGGGGGACATCTCTCGAACAACCCCCACCCGGATCGCTTCGCTCTCCGACCTCCCCTCAAGGGGAGGTAATTAGTTCAGCGCGCACCCTGCAATCGTGATGCGGTGCATGAAACGCTCATGCCCGTGATAATCGTTGAGCGCGAAATGCCATGTCGCCCGATTGTCCCAGAACGCGATCGAGCCATCGCGCCACTGAAAGCGCGTGTGGAATTCCGGCTTCATCGCGTGTGCAAAAAGCTTGTAGAGAAGCGGCTTGCTGTCTTCCGGCGTCTTGCCTTCGAACGCCACGGTGAACCCCGGATTCACGTAGAGCGCCTTCTTGCCCGATAGGGGATGCGTGATGACGACCGGATGCACCGCTTTGCCGACGGCTTCGTCCTTCGCAAATTCCTTGCGCTCTTCGTTGTTGTAGTACGCCTTCGAGCCGAAAACGTGGCTGTTGGAGTGAACCGCCTCGAGATCCGCGATCTCGGCTTTGGTTTCATCGTCGAGCGCATCATACGCCGCATACATGTTGGCGAAGATCGTATCGCCGCCTTCGGGCGGAAGCGTGCGCGCGACCAAGATCGATCCCATCGCCGGAATCTGATCGTAGGAATGATCGGTGTGCCAGCCGCCGCCGATATTGGTCTTCTGCTCTTTTTCTTTCGACACGAGCGCGATCTCGCGATAGCCCGGCACATGCGGAAAGAACTTGTTGACGTCGATCTCGCCCCAGCGTTTGGCGAACGCGATGTGCTCTTCCGGCGTGAGCTTCTGATCGCGGAAGAAGATCAGACCGTTCTGCGCGTGCGTCTCGCGGATTGTGTTCCAATCGGCGTCCGACAAGTCATTGAGATCGACGCCAAGAATCTCCACACCGCAGCCTTCGCGCGGCATGAGCGTGACGTTGCCGATTTTCGTGTGGGCGTTCATCGCGGGCTCCCTGTTCGAAAGGATGCTAGAACCGGCGACTGGACAGGATTGTCACTCCGGTTACAATTCAATGCGCCATGCCCGCCCTCGCAAAAGCCCAGATCCAGCCGATTTTGGACCGGAACGTCTGGTTCGCCGGCCAGCCGCAGACACTCAAATCCGCGCTCATCGCGCACGGCCGCATCGTCGAAGTCGAGCGCGGGCAGTGGGTTTATGGCGCGGGCGATGAGCTTAACGGCCTCTATGCGGTGCTCGATGGCAGCGTGCAAATGATGATGAGCACATTTGCCCAAGAGGATGTCCTGATCGACATCGCCTGGAGCGGGCAGATCTTCGGGCAGGCGTCGCAATTCGGCGGCGGTCCGCGCCTTGTCACTGCGCTCGCGGGCGGGCGCTCCACACTGCTGTTCATTCCCGATCATGCTCTGCGCGACATCGCGCGCGCGCAGCCGAGTGTGTGGCGCAACTTCGCGTCGCTGTTCTATGCGCAACTCGGGGGCGCGCTCATGCTCGCCGTGAACATGATTCACCTGACGCCCCCTGCGCGCATTACCGCGCGCTTGTTGCTGCTCGCCGGTAGCAGTGCTGGGGACGGCGCTGAGCTTCGCATCACGCAAAGCCAGATCGCTGAGCTTACCGGTCTCACGCGCAAGACAGTCAATTTTCATCTCACGCAATTCGCCAAGCGCGGAATCGCCGAGCCTGCGTATGGCGGAATCATCTTGCGAAACATCGCGGAGATGCGTCGCATCGCACGCGGCTGAGACGGCGAGGCGCATGGCCACGATCCGCTTCCAAGCGTCGGCGCGCATCTTCCGCATCGCCGCGGTGTGCACACCGGTCTTCAAAGCGTTTCGATTGCCACGCGGTGCGCCGCGTCCACGGCGTTGTGGTCCATTCAAACCGTAACACCACTATTTGTTTTCGACTGAGGCGGGGTGGTAACCCCCTCCTTCTCGACATTCACCGTATGACTTGTCCCAGCAAGCCGCTTCAGCGCGTTGGCTGCGGTGGCGCTCGCCTGCATGAGGCGCGTGGCGGTTTTCATCGCGTCCATCTGGATCGCGTAATCGATCTTGCCGTCCGTCCGGCGCGCGAAGGTGAAGAGGTCGAGCACCGATTGGTGGCACTCGGTGATTTCTGCACGCAGCAGCGCCGAAACATCGGCGAATTTGTCAGGCTTTGACTGATTT
>DASZML010000134.1:0-13954 GCA_035551875.1 Rhizomicrobium sp. | reverse complement strand
ACTTATTTTCATGAAGCCGTTCATCATCCGCGCAGTCAAATACACGTCGTCTTTGTTGGCCCATAAACGCCAAACCGATGATCGAACGTCGTCTTTACTTCCGACAGCGAACCTTATTTTCTTTCCCGTCATGGCTTCGTGTGCTCATCCCCTTAGGATGGACGACGATGAAGGTGGGCCGATGTCAATACTAGCATTCGACGGCCCTTTGCCGTTTGCACCGCGCTGACAAAAGCCATATTATTTCCCAATAATGTCCTTTACTTCCTCTATCGAGTTCCTTATATGTTCTCCATGACGCTCATAGGAGAAACGCCAGTGCCGACGTAGATTTATCGCAAGAACAAACAGGTAAGGGGCCAAACTTGCGTGGACCCCGCGCGGGCCGCGTGCCCTGCTCCCGGACTTCGAAGGTCCGGCGATGTCAGGTCGCGATTCGCATGCAAACCGTGGCGGTTGAAGCGAAGGTGCCCGATTGGTGTCGGCTTGTAAGAGAGCCTTCGGCGGGCCTGCTGCGTAGCGAGAATACCAGGACAAGCCCCGTTCGCGTGCACGCCTGCGGGGTTTTTCTTTGCTTCGCGGCGCTGCCGAATGACCTCCTCCTGGTGGGGAGGTCGGAGAGCGAGGCGATCAAAGGATCAATCCATCTTCGCGGGCGTGATCGAGACGCTCTCGCCGCAGCCGCAGGCCGCGGTCTGGTTCGGATTGTTGAAGACGAAGCGCGCGGCGAATTTCTCGTGCACGAAATCCATTTCGGTGCCGATGAGGAACATGATCGCCTTGGGATCGATGAAGACCTTCACGCCCTTGTCCTCCACCACTTCCTCGAACGGTAGCGCGGTGTCGGCATAGTCCATCGTGTAGCTCATGCCCGCGCAGCCGCCATTCACCACGCCGACGCGAACGCCGGCATGCGCGCCGTTTGATGCGGCGATGATTTCCGTGATGCGTGTTGCGGCTGCATCCGAAAGGCGGATCGCCTTGGGCCGTTCGCGCTTGGGTCGTGTTGTGGTTTGCGTTTCCATGATCAGAACATGTTCAGTTCGAGTTTCGCCGATTCACTCATGTTGTCCGGGGTCCATGGCGGATCGAAGGTCATGTTGACCGTCACAGTTCCGACGCCTTCGACGCCTTCCAGTGCCGTCTTCACCATCACCGGCATCTCGCCCGCCACCGGACACGCCGGTGCGGTGAGCGTCATATCCACCGTGACATCCTTGGTCTCGTCGTTGACGTCCACCTTATAGATAAGCCCGAGTTCGTAGATGTCCACCGGGATCTCCGGATCGTAAACGGTCTTCAGCGCCGCCACGAGCTTCTCCGTGAACGCTTCCAGCTCCTCCGCGCTCATCGCGGGCGCTTTAACCTGTGCCGCTTCCGCCGTCATTGCGATTTGGCGGCTTGTTCGCCGCCCTCCAATGCCGACTTGAATGTATGCCAGGCCAGCGTCGCGCATTTCACGCGCATCGGAAACGCCGAGACGCCGGCCATCACATCCAGCCGTTCGCGATCCTCGCCGGCGAGTTCGGTAGCCTCGCCTTTGACGAGATGCAGGAAACCACCCATCAGCGTCTCGGCTTCGGCGAGCGAGCGGCCCATCACCATGTCCGTCATCAGCGATGCGGATGCCTGGCTGATGGCGCAGCCTCTGCCTTCGAACTTGATGTCCGCGATCTTGTCGTTCTTGTCGACGATAAGATTGATCTTCACCCGATCGCCGCAGAGCGGGTTGTGCCCTTCCGCCGAATTGGTGGCATCGCTCAGCGGCCCGAAGTGGCGCGGGTGGCGCGAGTGATCGAGGATCACATCCTGATAAAGCTCGCGCAGTGAGTCATCCATTACGCAGAACCCAAAATCTTGCGAGCCTTCGCGAGGCCCGCGATCAGCGCGTCCACATCGGCGCGCGTGTTGTACATGGCGAAGGATGCGCGGCTTGTCGAGGCAACGCCGAAGCGCTCGATCAACGGCTGCGCGCAGTGGTGGCCCGCACGCACCGCGACACCTTCTCGATCTAATATAGTGGCGACATCGTGCGCATGCATCCCCTCGGTCTCAAATGACAGGATCGCGCCCTTGCCCGGTGCATCGCCGATCACGCGCAGCCAGTTGAACTCGCGCACGCCATCGCGGGCATAATCGAGCAAATCGTGCTCATGCGCGCGAACGGCAGCGCGGTCGAAGGAATCGATGTAATCGATCGCCGCCGCGAGGCCGACGCTTTCGATGATCGGCGGCGTGCCCGCTTCGAACCGCGCCGGCGGTGGGGCGTAGGTGACTTTGTCGCGCGTCACTTCCGCGATCATCTCGCCGCCGCCATTGAACGGGCGCATGGCTTTCAGATGGGCGCGCTTCCCATAGAGCGCGCCTATACCTGTCGGTCCATATAGCTTGTGGCCGGTGATGGTATAGAAATCGATATCCAGCGCCTGCACGTCCACGATCTCATGCACCGCGCCTTGGCAACCATCGGCCAGCACCGGCACACCTTTGGCATGCGCGCGGGCGACGATCTCTTGCAGCGGCGTGACGGTGCCGAGCACGTTCGACATATGCGTGATGGCAACAAGTTTGGTCTTCGGCCCGATAGCCGCGTCGAGCGCTTCGATGTCTAACGAACCATCGTCGCGCGCATCTACCCATTTCAGCACCGCGCCTTGCCGCTCGCGCAAAAAATGCCACGGCACGATGTTGGAGTGATGCTCCATCACCGACAGCACGATCTCATCGCCCTGCTGAATGTGCGGCGCGAGGAAAGAATACGAAACGAGATTGATCGCTTCGGTGCCGCCCTTGGTGAAGACGATCTCGTCTTCGTGCCTGGCGTTCAGGAATGTCTGGACCGTGCGCCGCGCGGCCTCGTAAGCATCCGTCGATTTGGCGGAGAGATAGTGCACGCCGCGATGAACATTGGCGTAGTCGCTCTCCACGAAATGGCGCATCGCATCCAGAACTTGCTTCGGCTTCTGCGCCGACGCCGCGCTGTCGAGATAGACCAGCGATTTGCCATAAACCGGCTTGTCGAAGATCGCGAAATCCGCGCGGGCTGCGACCGGATCGAAACCGGCGATGATCTTTTTGGGTAGCGCCGTCACAACACTTTCTCCAGCGCCGCATCGACCATTTGCCAGACGGCATTGCGCTGGTCTTCATTTTCAATCTGCTCCACCGCGTCGCCAAGGAAAGCGCGCATCAACAGCGCGCGAGCTTCGTTCTCGGGAATGCCGCGTGACTTCAGATAGAACAAAGACTCCGCATCCAGATCGCCGACCGCCGCACCATGCGCGCATTTCACATCGTCCGCGAAAATTTCGAGTTCCGGTTTCAGATCAATCTCGGCGCGGTCTTCCAGCAACAGACCCTTCGCGGTCTGACGGCTATCGGACCCGTTCGCGCCCTGCGCGACCGTGACCTTGCCCTGATAAACGCCGCGTGCATGACCGGCTGCTACATATTTGAACAGCTGCTTGCTCAGCGTCTTGCCGCTGGCATGCGTGACGTGCGTCGTCACATCGGCATGCGATCCGTTCAGCACAGACACGCCGGAGAGATGCGCCTCCGCACCGTCACCTTCCAGCGAGATGTGCAATTCCGTGCGCGAAAGCTTGCTTCCAAAATCGGACAGATGCGCTCGATATATGCCACCCGTCGCAACCGTGATCGCATAGTCAACGACCCGCACAGCGTCGTTATGAGGAACGACACGAAGGTGCGTAAGCCGCGCATTCTTGCCGATAAAAAACTCGACCGCGATGTTGGTGAACTCCGAACGCGATGACTTCTCGACCAACGTGAGTGACGCGCCGTCTTCGACAGCGATCACCGCGCGGCCATGGCCGCCTTCGGTGAGATCGAGTTCGAGCGTCGCGCTCTCGCCCGTCGGCACACGAACAAACTGCCCAGCTTTCGCAAGCGACACGGCTACAGGCGCCATTGCACCGTGCGCTCCGAACGGAACCGGCTTGGGCAAGTCGCCGATATCGAGATCGCCTTGCGCCTTCGCGACCAACCAAACAGCTGTCGGCGCACGCACCACTGCATCCGCATCGACCGCGTTGCGAAGATCGCTGTACTTCCAGTCCTCGTCTCTGCGGTTTGGAAGGACGAGCGCGTTCATGCCGCGTCCTTGATGATCTGCTCGTAACCCTTGGCTTCGAGTTCGTGCGCCAGTTCCTTGCCGCCTTCCTTGATGATGCGGCCGGCGGACAGCACGTGCACCCGGTCAGGTGCGATGTAGTTCAGCAGGCGCTGGTAGTGCGTGATTACCAGCATGGCGCGATCCGGCGAACGCAACGCATTCACGCCTTCCGCGACCAGTTTCAGGGCATCGATATCGAGACCGGAATCGGTTTCGTCGAGAATGGCAAGCGCGGGCTGAAACAATGACATCTGTAAAATTTCAAGACGCTTTTTCTCGCCACCCGAGAAGCCAACATTCAAAGCGCGCTTCAGCATCTCTTCCGAGACCTTCATCGCCGCGGCCTTCTCGCGCACCAGGCGCAGAACGCCAACCGCATCGACTTCCTTCTCGCCCCGCGCGCGGCGTTGTGCGTTCAGCGCGGTCTTGAGGAACGTCAGCGTGGTGACGCCAGGAATCTCAACCGGATACTGCATGGCAAGAAAGACGCCCTTCGCAGCGCGTTGATCCGGCGACAATGCCGTCAAATCTTCACCCTTGTAGGTGATTGAGCCGCCGGTGATTTCGTAACCATCGCGGCCCGCGAGCACATAAGACAACGTAGACTTGCCCGACCCGTTCGGTCCCATGATGGCATGCACCTCGCCCGCGCCGACATTCAACGTCAGCCCTTTGAGGATTTCCTTGCCATCGACCGCGGCGTGAAGGTTTTCAATTTCAAGCATTTTTCAACTTTTCTTCTCGGCGCTGGATCAATCGGAGCTGCGCAGCATCTTGTTCTGCAAAAGCAAACCCGTTCGAACCCACATAGCACTCGAGCATCGCCTGGTTGCCTTCGAGCGCGCCAATTATTGTTGCCCGCGTCCCCGTGGGAAAAATATCGACCGTCACGTTTCCTGCACTGCTAGATTTGATCGGCCGCAGCAATTGAACGTCGTCGTATTCGCGCAATACTTCTTGTGCATCCCCGACTAAAGCTAACTCATCCCGTCGAACGATAATATCGCTCATCCGACACTCCCCTCAAGAGAGATGCCGACAAGCTTCTGCGCTTCCACCGCGAACTCCATCGGGAGTTGCTGCAGCACTTCCTTGCAGAAGCCGTTGACGATCAGCGACACCGCTTCGTCCTGCGGGATGCCGCGCTGCAGGCAATAGAAGAGCTGGTCTTCGGCGATCTTCGATGTCGTTGCTTCGTGCTCGATGCGCGCGGACTTGTTGCGACTTTCGATATAAGGGACTGTGTGTGCGCCGCACTCGCCACCGATCAGCAGCGAGTCGCATTGGGTGTAGTTGCGCGCCTTCTCGGCGCGCGGGTGAACGCTGACGAGACCGCGATAGGTGTTCTGCGCTTTCCCCGCGCTGATGCCTTTGGAGATGATCCGGCTTCTCGTGTTCTTGCCGAGATGGATCATCTTCGTGCCGGTATCGGCCTGCTGGAAATGATTGGCGATGGCGATGGAATAGAATTCGCCCACCGTATCGTCGCCGCGCAGGATGCAACTCGGATATTTCCATGTGATGGCGGAGCCGGTTTCTACCTGCGTCCACGAAATCTTGGAGCGGTTGCCCCGGCAATCGCCACGCTTGGTGACGAAATTGTAGATGCCGCCCAAACCGTTCTCGTCGCCGGGATACCAGTTCTGCACGGTGGAATATTTGATCTCCGCGCCTTCCAGCGCGATCAGCTCGACCACGGCGGCGTGAAGCTGATTCTCGTCCCGCTTCGGCGCAGTGCAGCCTTCCAGATAGGAAACGTAAGAACCTTCATCCGCGATGATCAGCGTGCGTTCGAACTGCCCCGTCTCGCTCGCATTGATGCGAAAATAAGTCGAAAGCTCCATTGGGCAGCGAACGCCCTTGGGCACATAGACGAACGTTCCGTCGGAAAACACGGCCGAATTCAACGTCGCGAAGAAATTGTCCGTAACCGGCACGACGGTGCCCAAATATTTCTTCACCAGATCGCCGTGGTCGCGGATGGCTTCGCTGATCGGGCAGAAGATTACACCCGCCTCGTTCAGCTTGTCCTTGAACGTGGTCGCGACCGACACAGAATCGAACACCGCATCCACCGCGACGCCGGCGAGCGCCATCTGCTCGTGTAGCGGAATCCCTAGCTTCTTGTAGGTTTCCAGCAGCTTCGGATCTACTTCATCCAGTGACTGTTTCAGCGGCGTATTCTTCGGCGCCGCATAGTAATAGGCGTTCTGATAGTCGATCTTCTGGTAGTGCACGCGCGCCCAGTTCGGCTCACGCATTTCTTTCCAGCGCGCGAACGCGCCAAGACGCCATTCCAGCATCCATTCCGGCTCGCTTTTCTTTGCCGAAATGTAGCGAGCCGTGTCTTCGTTCAAACCCTTCGGCGCGCGCTCCATCTCAATGTCAGTGACGAAGCCGTATTTGTATTTGTCGCCAAGCTCGGCAACTTTTTCGCGGGTCTCGATGGCGGCCATCACGCGCCTCCCGCCGCGAGTGCGAGCTTGCGGCCCATCAGACGGTGCAGCGATGCGAAGATCGCGTCGAGATCGGCAAGCCCGTGCTCCGGTCCAAAGCTCACACGCAGCGCGCAACGCGCCAGGCTTTCCGGCACGCCCATCGCCTTCAACACATACGATGGCGAGACTTTGCCCGATGAACACGCGGCGCCGGAGCTAACGCAGATGCCGTCGAGATCAAGCGCCATCAGTGCACTTTCGGCTTGTAGCTGAGGCACTGCAAAACAAGAAACATTCTTCTGGCGCAACTCTTCCGAGCCTAACACCACAGCGTTTGGTTCCAGATGCCGAAGCGTTTCTTCAAACGCATGGCGCAGCGTGGCGACCCTTTCGATTTCAGAATCGAAACCGGCCTGCAAGGCCCGCGCAGCGGCGCCGAACCCCGCAATGCCCGCAAAATTTTGTGTGCCCGCGCGACGGCGCATTTCCTGTGCGCCATTGAACAACGCGCCGAGGGGCGCGCCTTCGCGCACGATCAACGCACCTACGCCTTGCGGTCCGCCGATCTTGTGTGCCGAAAGCGAAAGGTAATCCGCATCCCACGCCGAGAAACGGATCGGGCTGTAACCGCTCGACACCGCATCGACATGCAGCAAAGCGTCTTCGCCACCTTCCGCGCGTAAGATCGCAGCCAGTGCTGCGATGTCTTCGATCACGCCCGTCTCATTATTCGCAAAGATCACCGACACCAACGCGCGGCCCTTGCCATTCATCAGCAGCGAACGAAATTGCTTCGGATCGATCCTGCCACCAGACGTCACCGGGATTTCGGTAAGCTTTAGTCCCGGCGTCGTATCCGCCAACGAGACTGCAACCGCGCGAACGCTTTCATGCGCCGTCGCCACGACGAACAACCGCGTGATGCGATCTTCGCTCTCAAGCGCGCCGGCAATCGCGCCGCGCAACGCCAACGCGTTGGATTCCGATCCGCCACTGGTGAAGATCACATCGCCCGGCTTGGCCCCAGCGAAAGCAGCAACCTGTTCGCGTGCATCCTCAATCATTGCGCGCGCCGCTCTGCCAGCGGCATGCACCGACGATGGATTTCCGCATATCTCAAGCGCACGCAGCATCGCGTCCCGCGCTTCGGGACGGAGTGGGGCGGTCGCATTGTGATCAAGGTAAATCATGACAAAAAACTCAGGCGGCTTCGGCCGGTACATCCGCCTTCAATTCCGCCAGCTCGCACGGTTTCGCACGGCCAAGAATCTTCTTCTCGACAACATCAGCGAGCGTCACGGACGACAGGAACACATGGATCTGACGGCCGAGTTCTTCCCAAAGATCGTGCGTTACGCAGCGCGTCGTCGTGCCGGTGCAACCTTTCGGGCTACCCGGTCGGCAGCGCGTCGCGGTCATAGGCTCGTCGACCGCCATAATGATGTCGGCGATGCGAACTTCCGCGGACGGACGCGCCAAGCGATATCCACCGCCAGGACCGCGCACGCTTTTCACAAGCGTATTGCGACGTAACTTTGCGAAAAGCTGTTCGAGATATGAAAGGGAGATTTCCTGGCGGCGAGCGATCTCAGCCAGCGAAACCGGCTTGTCGCCACCTTCATGCGCAGCCAGATCGGCCATCGCCATCACCGCATAGCGGCCTTTTGTGCTGAGTCTCATTTGGGCCTCCTTCGGATCGGATGCGCTTTTGGCTTGCTTTTCCGGCCCTTGGCTGTGGTAACAAGGGTCCAAGCCGGTGCGCGCCCGGAATTTCTACTGCGCTGCATATAGATTTCCTGAGTGTGGTGGTCAAGTATTTGGGGAAGCGGCATCCGGGCGCGGTTCTAGTGCGCTGATTTCAAACGGATATTTATAGCCGCTTACCACGTCTAATCCTGACCTCTGCCCTGTTGTTTTTGCAAGTCGGCGGAGACTCAAACTACAAATGCCCGATATCATCCTGCCCGGCTCCGCCGGCCGTATCGAAGTCCGTTATCAGCGCCAAAAGGCGCCCGGTGCACCGATGGCGCTGGTGCTGCATTCGCATCCGCAGTTCGGCGGAACGATGAACAATCCGCTGGTCTATGACCTCTTCCACATGTTCCATCGGTTGGGCTGCACCACGGTGCGCTTCAACTTCCGTGGCGTGGGCCGCAGCCAGGGAACATTCGATTCCGGTGCAGGCGAATTGTCCGACGCCGCGGCCGTGCTTGATTGGATGAACACGCTTTACCCGAACCCGTCTCATGTATGGGTGTGCGGAATTTCATTCGGTGCCTGGATTGGCATGCAGCTTCTCATGCGGCGCCCCGAGATCACCGGTTTCATCTCCATCGCGCCCCCGGCATCGATGTACGACTTCGCGTTTCTCGCGCCCTGCCCGACATCGGGACTGTTTGTGCACGGAACCAAGGATCAGGTCGTACCCGAAGCCGATGCACAGAAGCTCGTCGATCGGCTGACTGCGCAAAAAGGCATTCGCATCACTTACGAAAAAGTGGAAGACGCCAACCACTTCTTCGACAATCACGAGAAAGATGCTCTCGATATCGTAGAAGCTTACGTCTCCAAGATGATGAGCGGCCCGCGCGAGGGACGATAGCCGTGCGTCGCGCGGCACTCATTGCAGCGATGCTGTTCGCAGTGGTAACGCCAGCTTTGGCGCAAACGCCTCCCGGCCCATTTCAGATTTGCGCCGATAACAGCAAAACACCGGACGAACATATCGCAGCTTGCAGCGCGGCGACGCAGCTCTCCGGCATGAATCCACATGATGTCGCGATGGCGTATAACGATCTCGGCCTTGCGCAGAACGCAAAGGGCCGCGATCAACTAGCGCTCGACGCCTTCGGCAAAGCGCTCGCGACGCAACCCGATCTCTGGGAAGCGTTTATCAACAGGGGCTTTGTTTACCTGGAGCGCAGTGACGTCGACGCGGCCGCAGCAGACTACGCGCGCGCTGCTGCGATCAAGTTCACGCCAACGCCGACGGAAGATCAGGCCCAACACGATGACGCTGTCGCGCAACTTCGCAATGGTGTGACGAATGCCTATGGCTATCGCTGCCGTGTGCAAGCGACACAAAGCCAGGCGCTCGACAGCGCGCTGATGGCCTGCAATCTTGCCGTTCAATATGCGCCGGGCGTCGAACAGGTTCTGGAATCGCGGGGTCTGGTGCATTTCCGTCGAGGTGATCTGGACGCCGCAAAAACCGATTTCGACGCCGCCGTTGCCGCCGAGCCGAAATCATATCTGTCGCTGTATGTGCGTGGACTGACCAAGCTTCGCATGGGCGACAAGGATGGTGCAGAGGCCGATATCGCCGCTGCCAAAGACATCAATTCCGATGGGGTCGACGACCTCGCATCCCACGGCCTGACGCAATAGCTCAGTGCTTGTGGAATTTGCCGCCTGTCATTGGCGCGCGAACGCCGGTCGTTGTCGGCAGGCTGAGGGGCAAGCCTTTCACTGAGCGCACGGCAAGATAAGCGAAGGCCTCCGCTTCGATAAAGTCGCCCTGCCAGCCAGCATCCTCTGCCGATAGCACGGGCGCATTCACTCGCGCACGCAGATCGCCCATCAGCACGGGATTGTGGCGGCCACCGCCGCACACGATCCACGTCGTCGGCAAATCCGGAAAATGTTCGCGCGAGCGTGCCAGGGATGCAGCCGTAAATGCCGTGAGTGTGGCAGCGCCATCTTCAGGCGACAGACCCTTGACGACGTCAACACCGAAATCCAGACGATCGAGCGATTTCGGCGGCTTTTTGTCGAACCAGGAATTGTCGAGCATCTCCGCCAGCGCTTCATCGTTTACGCGGCCTTCGCGCGCAAGCGCGCCATCGGCATCTATGGGTTTCTTGATGTGCTGCATAGCCCAATCATCGATGGGCGCGTTTCCGGGACCGGTATCGAACGCGAATATCTCGCTGCCATTGACGTAGGTCACATTCGCCACGCCGCCAATGTTCACGAACACCAGCGGCGGAGCGAGCTTTATTTTCTTCGCGTTGCGCGCGAGCACGGCATGATAGAGCGGCACCAAGGGCGCACCCTGGCCGCCGGCCTTCACATCCGCCGATCGGAAATCGTTCACGACATCGATGCCGGTGAGCTTAGCGAGTAACGCGCCATCGCCGATCTGCCACGTCCATCGTTGCTCCGGACGATGAAGTATCGTCTGACCATGAAAACCAATCAGCGCCACATCGCGCGCGTTCAGACCGGCTTTTTTAAGCAACGCCTTTACCGCTTCGGCATGGGCTTCGGTCACGCACTGTTCGGCATCACGGATAGCGAAAGGTATCGGCGCGCCGGCGGCGACATTTTTGGCCTCATCCAGCGCCGCGCGCAGCATGACGCGTGTATCGGAATCGTAGGGCACCATGAGCGCCGGGCCAGGCACTGCAACGTCCTCGCCATCCGTCTCCAGAAGCGCGGCATCGACGCCGTCGAGCGATGTTCCGCTCATCAACCCGATGACTTTTTGGATATTCGCCATTCGTGCTAAAGACCCAGCCTTCGTTCGAGAGTGCATATCATGTCCGCCGCCGCGCATAACTTTAAATCGGGATTCCTTCGCACATTCGTGGAGCGCGGCGCTTATTACGATTGCTCCGCAGCACAAGATCTCGACGCCTTGTTCGAGGAGGAGCGCGTCACTGCCTATATCGGATTCGATTGTACGGCCAGATCCATGCATATCGGCAATCTGGTGCAATTGATGACATTGCGTCGTCTGCAACAGGCGGGTCATCGCCCAATCCTTCTCATGGGTGGCGGGACGACCAAGGCCGGCGATCCCTCCGGCAAGGATGAAACGCGCCTTATCCTCACGCAGGAAAAGATCGAAGAGAACAAGCGCTCCATGTTATCCGGCGTGCAGCATCTGCTGAAGTTCGGTGACGAACCGACCGATGCGATCATGGTCGACAATGCCGAATGGCTCGACAGGCTCGAATACATTCCCTTCCTGCGCGAAGTCGGCAAACATTTTTCCGTCAACCGCATGCTGACGATGGACAGCGTCAAACTCCGGCTCGACCGGGAGCAACCGCTATCCTTCCTCGAATTCAACTACTCGCTGATGCAGGCCTATGACTTCGTAGAACTCTACAAACGCTATGGCTGCCGGTTGCAATCTTCGGGTTCTGACCAATGGGGCAACGTCGTCTCGGGCATCGATCTGGGCCGCCGCATGGAGAACACACAGCTCTTCGGTTTGACGACCCCGCTGATCACCACCTCGTCCGGCGCCAAGATGGGCAAAAGCGTATCCGGCGCCGTGTGGCTCAACGCCGACATGCTCAGCGTCTACGATTATTGGCAATTCTGGCGCAACACTGAGGACGGCGATGTTGGCCGTTTCCTGCGCATCTTCACCGACATGCCATTGAACGAGATCGCGCGGCTGGAAAAACTGCAGGGCGCGGAGTTGAACGAAGCCAAGAAAATTCTTGCCACCGAGGCGACCGCAATTCTTCACGGCCGCAAAGCCGCCGACGGAGCGGCCGAAACAGCCCGCCGGACGTTCGAGGAAGGTGCAGCCGCCGAGGGGCTCCCTACAATCGAAATTCCGAGAACGGAATTTCCGATCGGTATTCTAACACTCGCGGTAAAAACCGGCCTCACCGCATCCAATGGTGAAGCGCGCAAGCTGATCCAGAACAACGGTCTGAAGATCAATGACGTTGCCGTGAGCGATCCGGCGATAAGCGTAAACGCAAGCGACGCATCGTCAGGCGCAATAAAACTGTCCAGCGGAAAGAAAAAACACGTTCTGGTTAAACCGGTCTGACTACTGCGGTACCTGCAATGGTGGTGAGCTCGGCGTGGGTGTAGCCCGTATCGTCGGCGTGAGAACGCTTTCAGCCTGCGATGGTGCCGTCGGCGCGGAGCCCTCAAAGATTCTGCGGAAAATGCCGGGCGCAAGGGCGGATAGCGGATTGATGTTGATATCGGGATTATCCGCCGGACCTTTCGCATGATAAGTCATGCCGATAATGCCTTCGCCAGGCTTCGACGTAAGCAAATTTCCGAGTAGCGGAATATTTCCGAGGATGCTGTTGATGCCATAGGCCGGTGCGAGCGAGCCTTTAAGATCGATCTGCGTCGAGCCGCGGTCAAAATAACCGTCTGCCGAAATACCGACCGCAGGACCTTCCGCTTTTGCGTCATGTACCGTCACGATATCGCCATTCGCGCGGAACGGCATATCGAGCTTGTCGATGGTGATGCCTTCACCGCGCAAAAGATCGGCGATGCCCACAAGCGAACCCGCCGCGAACAGACGCGACAGGAATGGCTGGTTCAAGACTTTGAAGTTCTCGATGGTGAGCGTGCCGGAATAGTCGACCGGCTTGGCGTTGGCCTTCGGCTGCGGCGACAATAGTGCATCGACTTTCATCTCTCCGCCGCGCACGGAATCGAAACCGAACAGGCCACGCATCAACGTTCCGGCGTCGGTGCTGCTAATCTCGACGTGCCGCCCGTCCGCTGCCTGCGCTACCGAACCGGTCACGCGCGCCTTGGAAGGGAGCATGCCGCTCAGCCCAATACTTTGCGGTTTGTCGCCAACACCGCTGGCATCAAGCGAAAAATCAGAAATGAGGATTCCCTCGCGCATCACGACATGATCCAAGCGCACTGTTGCGTGGAAGGGCCGCGTCGGCGGTGGCGGCTGGGGCGCTTGTTGAGCAGCCGGTGGTTTTTCGGAGTTGCTGCGGCCGATACCCGTACCATCTGCGGAACGGCCGTGTACCGAAACGTCGAAGCCGCCTGGCCTGTCGGTCAGCGAAATCGCGAAGTCATTGTTCGGACCGGCGCGAACGTCGGAGAGGTCGAGTTTCTCAAGGCCGCTGTCCGCCCCGAAACTCATAGAGCCGTGTGTCGTGAGTGTCGGGCCGGTCACTGCGATGTTGTCGACACGCGCGCTGCCATCGTTCAGGAATTGGGCGCTGACCTGAGCCGCAGCAGCCGTCCCGGGAGGTTTGCGGAAATTGATGATGTCCACAGCCATTGTCGCTTGGGTCAAGTCGAGCGAAAGACTGGCTTTGCGGATTTGACCATGATGGCCGAACAACGTGCCGGTCACGCCCACCGGCCCGGTGACAATGCCACTCGTGCCAAGTCCCAGCGCGGCGCGGGTCGCATCGTCCACGATGCCTTTGGTTTGAATCGTACTGGTGAGTTCAGATTTGGTATCGAAGTCTTCGGTCCAATCGATACCGACAGCGCCGCCCCCGAGCGCCATGTTGCCGACTGCGCGCAGTCGCGAATTGGTGATGTCGAAATTGACGAGATTGCCTGTGACGCGCGTGTTCTTGCCGATCGTCATCGCCATATTCGACACTGCGGACTTCACGGCGATGCCGATTTCCGA
>DASZML010000133.1:0-5229 GCA_035551875.1 Rhizomicrobium sp. | reverse complement strand
CGAGGCTGCGCAACTCGACGCGAAATCCATCGTTGCCACGGCGCTGAACGCGCTCGGCCGCGAGAAGGAAGCGCTGGCCGCGCGCGAACGCGCTTAGTCCGCGTCATGTGGTCCGATGTTCTGCCGCTTGCGACAAAGAAGTCATGACGATCTGCCGTCATTTCGGAACCTGCGGCGGTTGCAGCTATCAGGAAATGCCGGACGACGCGTATCGCGCGTTGAAACGCAGCTTCGTTGTCGATGCGCTGGCGCGGCACGGTTTTGCCGATGCCGATGTGCGCGATGTTATCGAGGTCCCGCCCGGCACACGGCGGCGCGCGTCGTTCAAAGCGGCGAAGCGCGATGGCAAAGTGCTGATCGGATTTCACGCCGCGCAGAGTCACGCCATCGTCGATATGCACGAATGTCTGGTGCTGACGCCGCAGCTGTTCGGCATTGTCGTACCGATGCGCGAACTGTTCGGCGCTTTGTTAAAAGATGGCGGCGACGCTGAAATCCACGCCACCGATAGCGACACCGGAATTGATGTAGCGCTGCGCTGGCAACGCAAACTCGATCCGGCGACGACATCGCAGATCGTGCGCTGGGCGCAGCGCCATCATATCGCGCGAGTCACATCCAATGGCGAGATCGCAAGCGAGTTTGCTACACCCAGCGTTCGCCTCGGAAAGGCGCGCGTCGCTCTGCCACCGGAATCCTTTCTGCAGTCGACGCGCGAAGGCGAGGATGCTCTTCAGAACGCGATGCGCGACGCTGTCGGCAACGCGAAGTCTGTCGCCGATCTATTCGCAGGGCTTGGCACCTTCACGTTCATTCTGGCGGAGAAGGCGCGCGTGCATGCGGTGGAACAGGACAAGAAGACGCTCGCCGCACTGGTAGATGCCGCGCGCAATACGCAGGGTCTCAAGCCCATCACCATCGAGACGCGCGATCTTTTCAAAATCCCGCTGTCAGGCGATGAGCTGACGCCGTTCGATGCCGTCGTGCTCGATCCGCCGCGTGCCGGGGCGTTGGCGCAGGCACGGGCGCTCGCGGAATCGAAAGTGAAACGCATCGCCTATATTTCCTGTAACGCAGACACCTTCGCCCGCGATGCGCGGGCGTTGGTGGATGGCGGCTACAAAATGGGCGCGGTGGTGCCGGTGGACCAGTTTCTCTGGTCGTCGCATATTGAACTCGCCGCGTCGTTCAGGCGAAGCTGAGGCCACGGAGTTGTCATGCGTCACGCGTTTCTTACCGGCCTGATCTTTGCGCTCGCGTGTTTTGCCGAGCCGTCTTTCGCGGCCGGATATTCCGATTGGGGCGCGATCATCGTCGCGGGCGACTATCGCGCGCATGATGGCGGCGACAGCCAGGTGTTCGACGATGCACGCAACGATATCGGCGATGAGCTGCAGCACATAGGTTTTCAGCACAACAATATCGAAGAGTTTTCGGTGCGCCCGCAGCTTTACAGCCCGGCGCCGCTGCAATCCGATCCGCAGACCATTGGCAACGGCTTGTGGGATGTCTCGAACCGCACGAACGGCGGATGTTTCGTTTATTTCACCTCGCACGGTTCGCCGGATGGTGTCGTTGTCGGCGACACGATGATCTCGCCCAACACGATGGCGACGATGGTGTCGAATTCCTGCGGCTCGCGGCCAACGGTGGTCGTGATCTCGGCCTGCTTCTCCGGCGTGTTCGTGCCGGATCTCGAGGCGCCCAATCGTATGATCCTCACCGCCGCGCGGCCTGACCGCACCTCGTTCGGTTGCGGGCAGGCATTGCGCTATACATTTTTCGACGAATGTTTCCTGCAATCGATGAAGGCTGCGCATAATTTTCCGGCCGTCGCGACAGAAATAAAATCTTGCGTCGCGGCCCGCGAGGCGAAAGAGAAAGTGGCGCCGCCGTCGGAGCCGCAGCTTTATACCGGCGCGCAGATCGCGCAGAATTTGCCGTCATGGTAGCCAGCGCCGCCGAACGCCTTGCCTTCGCCGGGCTGCAAACGGCCCGCGTGGCGTTTTATGGCGCGCATTATCTCGCGGCGCGGTTGATCGCGCGAGAAAATTTCAGCGACATAAAAAAGCCCGCGCACAAATTGCCATCGCTTGCTGTGATGGCGCGTGCGATGGCGGATTTGTTCGCGCAGGACTGGAAGAATGTCGAAACCGGATTGTATCCCGCGCCGCTCGATCTGCGCCGCGAGGCGCGCAGGGCACTTGGAAGCATTCGCTACCTTGCCGATGTTCCGAAAGTGGCGAAGCGCCAGAAGCGCCATGGGCATGACGAGGCCAAAGAAAAGGGCGAGGGCAAGCCGCGCTATTATCGCCAGAATTTTCATTACCAGACGGACGGCTATCTCAGCGACCGGTCGGCGCAGATTTACGATTTCCAAGTCGATGCGCTGTTTGCCGGAACTGCAGATGCGATGCGCCGCCGCGCTTATGTTCCGATCGCGCGTTACCTCGAAGGCCGGGATGTTTCGAAGACGTCTCTGCTCGACATCGGCGCGGGAACGGGACGATTTCTGTCGTTCGTAAAGTCCGTGCAGCCGAAGTTGAAGATGACGGCGCTAGATTTGTCCGCGCCATATCTCGCGCGTGCCAAAAAGGCGCTAAAGGGCGCGAAGAACGCAAGCTTCGTCGAAGCCGCCGCCGAAGATATGCCGCTGCCGGATGCGAGCGTGGATATCGCCGTCAGCATCTATCTCTTCCACGAATTGCCGCCGAAGGTTCGCGCGGCTGCCGCGAAGGAAATCGCGCGCGTGCTGAAGCCGGGCGGCATCTTCGTGTTCGCGGATTCGATCCAGTACGACGATGCATCTGCGTTTGAGGGGCTACTCGACGTGTTCCCAGAGCTTCTGCACGAGCCGTATTATTCCACCTACGCGAAGACCGATCTGGCCAAGCTGTTCGGCGCGGCGGGGTTGAAGCACATATCGAACGACGTGGCCTATCTCACCAAGATCAGCGTGTTTGAGAAACAGAAACCCGCGCGGCGTAAGCGCGGCTGAGCTTCTTCGGCACGACCTGCGTCCATGCCTCGGCAACAAACGCCATCAACTCTGCGCGGTCGAGCTTCGCGATGTTCACATAGCTCCATATTCCGGTGCCGACTTTGCAGGGCGCGAAAACATTCGGCCTCACGTCGAACAGCATCGTCTGATGATGCCGCTCGAGCTTCAGGATCGTTGCCCTGTCCGGTGGCCACCACAGCGCGAACATCTTTTTGTTCGCACGCAGCGCCGGCTGGCCCAAATGCCGGTGGAATTCCACACCGGGTAACGCAAGCCCCGCACGCTTCAGGTCCGCGAACGTCGCCAAGAATTACTTGCTGGCAGCAGGCGCCGCTGTCGTGCCGGATTCATTGGCGGCGATGATTGCGGTGCGAAGTTGGTCGACAAGCTCCGCCATGCCGGATGGCGAGTGCGGCATCAGGATCACCTTGCTGTCCGACGACACGCCGATTTCCTTCATGGTGTCGAAATACTGCGTAAGCAGCACGAGGTTCAGCACTTCGTGCTCGTTGATCGAGCCGATCTGGCCGGTGAAGGCAGCGATGGATTCGCGCAAACCGTCGATGATCGCGCGGCGCTGCTTGGCAATGCCTTCGCCCTGCAGATGCTTGGACTCCGCTTCGGCTTCGGCGTTCTTCACGACAAGGATCTTGTTCGCTTCGCCCTTGGCTGCGGCAGCAACTTGTAGCCGTTGCTGCGTCTGAATTTCGTTCATCGCGGCTTTGACGTTGTCGGCCGGGTTGACGTCGGTGACGAGCGCGTTCGGAATTTCGAAGCCATATTGCTTCATCGAAACATCCAGTTCGCTTTTCACCGCGGCGCCAACATCGTCCTTGCGCTCGAACACTTCGTCGAGGTTCATCTTCGGAACCTTTGCGCGCACCACATCGAGCACATAGGATTTGATCTGCTCGATGTGATCCTGAAGCTTGTAGTAGGAGTCCGCTTCACTGCCTTCCACGACGCGGAACTGCACCGCCACGAAGAGTTTCACGAACACGTTGTCGAGCGTCTTGGTTTCCACTTCGACGGGTAGCTGTTGCACGCGCAACGACACGCGCTGCACGATCGTTTCGATGTACGGCAGCTTGAAGTTAAGGCCCGGCGTTGCCGTTCGAACATATTTGCCGAAGCGCTCGATGATCGCGCGGCTCTGCTGTTGCACGGTGAAGAAACTGCCGAAGATCAGCCCGAGCAGAAAGACGAAAGCGAAGAACAAAACGATCAGAAGAAACATTTCCATGGAGGTCTTTCTATTTTTCGTTGAGTTTAGCCAACGCCGCCTTTAGGGCTATATCCGTATTGGATAGTGATGTCGGGATTTGTATATCCGGCTGAACACCGTTCCCATCGATAGGGCGGCCAGAAGGCAAAAGCCATTCCGAAGTTGTCAGGCGTAATGCGCCTTCTGTTCCATTTTGCAATGGAATAATGGTCTGAATAAAGCCATTTCCAAACGATCTTTGGCCGACGATTGTGGCACGATGATTGTCCTGTAAGGCACCAGCTACAATCTCAGATCCTGCAGCGGAGTTTTCGTTTATCAGCACTGCGAGGGGCGCGCCGCCAATTATGTCACCAGGTCTGGCGGTATAGGTCTGAATGTCTCCCGTGTTTCGCCCATGCAGCGAAGCAATGGTTCCAGAATTCAAGAAATCGTCAGCAATCTCAATCGCGGTGTCCAAAAGACCGCCCGGACAATCACGCAAATCGAGGATGAACCCTTTAATATTGGGATCGGCTTTTTTTAGGCTGGTGACGGCCGTCCTTAGTTGCGCACCGGCGTCTTGCGTGAAGCTTCTGATGTGAATGTAGCCGATATCACCTTTCGCCGCGTACGCCAGCTTTGACGGCTGCAACGTCTGCCGAACGAGTGAATAGACTTGGGCTTTCGTACTATCGGCATGTCTTATCGTAATCGAAACTTTCGAGTTGGGTGCGCCCTGCAACAACTCGACGATTTGATCGAGGCTCTCGCCCGAGACTTCTTGTCCATCGAAACGGGTTAAGTAATCACCAGGCCTTATCCCCGCGCGGTCTGCCGGTCCGTCCTCAATGACGTAGGTGATCTTCACAGCGCCCGATTCGCTCTTCGCGATCTCAAGCCCTAAACCTGCGACGCCGCTTGAAGTGTTTTGGGCCTCAATTTTCGAGAATGCTTCAGGCGTGTAGTAGCTTGATTTTTGGTCCAACGAACTCATCATTCCTGCTATCGCCGATTGAACCAG
>DASZML010000132.1:0-3212 GCA_035551875.1 Rhizomicrobium sp. | reverse complement strand
GACGATGTCGAGTTCAAAGCCTTCAAGAACAAAACTGTGCGCGCGATCCCCGGGCTTGGTGCCGGGCCACAGCCGCGCTCGTTCTTCGACAAGCTCAACGATTGGGCGCGCACCGAAGGTGCTGCTGGTCTTGGATACATCATCCTCGAAGATGACGGCGGTAAACTCACAGGCAAAGGTCCCATCGCGAAGTTCATTCCGGCGGATGGTCTCTCAGAACTCGCCAAGCGTTGCGGCATCAAAGCCGGCGATGCGCTGTTCTTCTCTGCCGATGCCAAAGAAGATCGGGCGGCGAAGATCGCTGGTTTGGCGCGCACGCGTCTGGGTAACGAACTCAAAGTCATAGAGGAAGGAACGTTCAAGTTCTGCTGGGTGGTCGATTACCCGATGTACGAATGGAACGAGGACGAGAAGATGATCGATTTCTCGCACAATCCGTTCTCGATGCCACAATACGATCGCGAGAAATTCCTCGCATTCAGTTCTGACGACAAGGACGAAATTCTGGGCCTTAAGGTTTTCCAGTACGACATTGTCTGCAACGGCTATGAAATGCTCTCCGGCGCGATCCGTAATCGCGATCCTGAAGTGATGCTCAAGGCCTTCGAAATCGCGGGCCATGGCCACAACGAAACCGAAGCCAAGTTCGGCGGCATGTTAAACGCGTTCCGCTACGGAGCGCCGCCGCACGGTGGCTTGGCTATCGGCCTTGAGCGCGTCGTCATGTTGCTCGCGGGCGAAGAGAACATCCGCGAAGTCACCATGTTCCCGCTGACGCAGCAGGGACAGGATCTGCTGATGGGCGCACCGTCGGAAGTTTCCGCCAAGCAGCTCAAAGAGCTTCACATCCGCGTGGTGCAGCCGGAGAAAGCGTGACGCGGCCAATTGTTTGCGGCGTCGATGTCGACAGCGAAACGCGCTGCAAACATTGGCATTCGCCGCGCGATATCATCGCGATCCGCATGAAATGCTGCGGCGCGTATTACGCCTGCAAAGACTGTCACGACCAACTCGCCGGTCACGCGCCGCAAGTCTGGCCGAAATCCGAGTGGGATACGAAGGGCGTGCTGTGCGGCGCTTGCGGTAGCGAGCTATCCATTGCCGCGTATCTTGGCTGCGACAGCCGCTGTCCGGCATGCGCCGCCGATTTCAATCCAGGCTGCGCGATCCACCACCATTTTTATTTCGAATTTTGATTTTGCGATACTGCGCGGACATGATTCTCGCGCCCATCGGAATCGCGTTTTAGGCGCGGACATTTTCGCTTTGTAATCGTTGAACAATCCCCGTTTGATTGTTCCTCGTTTTTCGCCGGCCCGAAACGCGCATCGCATATCTTGTGGTTCGCGTGGCGTCCGGGCAGTTGAATTGAAAAAATCGGGGGGAGGGGGCCCTCCATATTTTCCCTCAACCTTTGACGCCACAGCTTTCGCTTTATGAGGGCGCGAACGGTCTTCGTCTTCTCGCACGCGTCACCCGAGGTTCATCGCTCGATCGACACTAGGTGCGAATCTCGGCTTCTCCACGGTTCGTGCAAGCATTCAAAGCCCGGTCAAGGCGAGGGCGGATTCAACGTTCAGACATGATGGTCCTTTCCTACCGTCCCTCGCGGGGAGGGCGGATAAAAGCAAAAAGCCCGCGGGGTGAGCCGCGGGCGCAATTCGAGATGTGGAGAGATTGTACGGGTCGACCGTTACGGTGTCAAGCCGTTCCTAACTCAAAGAAAATAAGTCTAACGCGTTGATGCGCAAAGACATTCACAAACGCGCGCAATTTTGCTGCGCGGCGAAATAAATTTTCGAGGGCTAATTCAGCTTGGCGCCGAGGTCTTTGAGACCCTGCTCGACGAGCGCACCGGCGCGCTTCTCATCCATGCGCGAGACGATCAGCTTTTCGGCGGCAGCGGCAGCGGCATCGGCCGCCAGCGCGCGGATCTCCGCGGTTGCAGCAGCTTCTGCTTGCGCAATCTTGTCCTGTGCTTGCTTACCGCGACGCTCGATCTGCGCGGCGAGGGCAATCCGCATTTCGGCGGCGATACGCTCGGCATCGGCACGCGCTTCGGTGACGATGGCAGCGGCTTCCACTTCCGCGTTGGCGGCCTTGCGTTTGTAGTCGGCGAGAAGCGTTTCGGCTTCCGCACGCAGGCGCGAGGCTTCGCCGAGTTCGCTTTGAATGGCGGCGGCGCGCTCGTCCAGGATCTTGGCGATCATCTTCGGAACGCCGACCCACAGAAAGATACCGATCACCGCGAGGAAGCCGATCGCGACCCAGAATTCCGGTTCGTGCAGCAATGCCACGGCTCAGCTCCCGCTCACGGTTTTGACGGCAGCGGCGGCATCGGCGTCCGAAACATTCTCGCCGATGAGCTGCGCAACGATCGCAACAGCCGCCTCCTGCGCCGCTTTGGAAACGGACGTGCGGGCTTGGATATGCGTCGCCTGGATGCGCGCCTCGGCTTTGACGATGTCGTCATGGGCCCGCGCGTCGGCGGCGTCACGTGCCTTCGCCATCTCGTCGGAGATGCGTTTGCGGTTTTCTTCCGCGAGCGATTGCGCCCGGCCACGCGCACCCGCAAGCGCGGTCTGATATGCGGCCGATGCGGCTTCGGCATCCGTGCGGCTCTTTTGCGCGGCTGCAACGTCGCCGTTGATCTTGTCGCGGCGGGTGGTGATGACGCTGTTGATGCGCGGACCGGCGATGCGCCACATAACGATGAACAAAAACGCAAACGTCACCACGAGCCAGAAAATCTGGCTAGGGAACGTAGAGACGTCGAACGGCGGGAAGCTGCCCGCTCCCGCATGGGAAGCAGGATGCTCCGTCGCCGTGTTCATGGAGCCCGCGTCGATCATCAACGATTACGTGTAGAGAATGATCAGCGCGATCACGAGACCGAACAAACCCGTCGCTTCGCACAGCGCGAAACCCAGAAGCAGGTTGGTCGTCTGCGTGGCGGCGGCGCCTGGATTGCGCAGCGCGCCCGAGAGATAGGAGCCGAACACGTTGCCGATGCCGATGCCGGCGCCGACGAGAGCGATACAGGCGAGGCCGGCACCGATCATTTTTGCTGCTGCAAGATCCATGTCTTTAAGTCCTTCTGGTCAAAAGATTAGTGATGGTCGTGGAGGTGAAGTGCTTCGTTCAGATAGATGCAGGTGAGAATGGCGAACACATAGGCTTGCAGCGCCGCCACGAGAAGTTCCAGCAACATG
>DASZML010000131.1:0-4269 GCA_035551875.1 Rhizomicrobium sp. | reverse complement strand
AGCCGCACGGCATTCTCGGGAACCGTTGCGAATAAACTCGTCGATCAGAGAAGTGATTTGCGTGGTTAGCGCTTGGTAGTCTTCGAATTGAGAGCGCGGTATGCTTGCGCTAATAATCATGCCTCGGAATCGAAACAGTTCCGTGCAAGTTGCCTTGTCACTGTAGACGCGGCTGACACAAGTAATCTTGTCGAATGGCGAACGCCGCGCATCGTCCGGCATCAGATATTGCACATCGCGGTCATTTGGCGCGCAATAGCGCGTCCACCCAGGCATCTCAGCAGGCATATGTCTGCTTGTGAGGTGTGTACGGTCTGTGAGAGGCCATGTCGGTGTTAAAGCGCCTGAAATTCCGATTGTCGCCGGAATCGTGTTGGCAGTTATTGGCTTAAGGTCGGGCCAACGAGCGTTGACCCAAGCGTCGCCCTTAACCCACACCGGCGCAAATATCGGACCGCCGAAATATTCCGAATCAATTGCCATGATCACATGGGCTTTCGGCGTAGGAATGTCGATGCAAACAGTGCGCTTCTGCGAGGACAGATAAACGCAACCAACTATCGAGTACACAACTACTACTGCAACCACCGAATACAGATGCCAGCGATATTTGGAAAACCAAATTAGGGCGAGCGCCCCAACTACCAGCACAACAATGATCACGGGCGACAATGTCGCCAGCATGAAAAGTAGAGTGCGGAGTGAATGCTGGCCCGCGATCATCGCAAGCTAGTCTATCTAAAAATGCGACAGTCTTATAGCTAGATGTGTTTCCAAACCCATCATACACAACACGTGCACCAAGCTATCAGCGCAATCGAAGCAACAATGAAGAATAGCGCGATGACGTAGGGCGAGCCGCTTTCTGCTGCTCTTCGGTCATATTCTGCCACCCCACTCCAAACCGAATATGCGCGCCAAGCGATTGATATTGGAGCCTTCTGCCGACCGGCAGATCCTGCCTATGGTTTACCGTAATTAACCCTTAAATAATCAAGCAAAAACAGTATCTTATCTCGATTTCGTCCGCGCGAATTCTGGCACGTCCATTGCGCTTCTCCGAGCGGGGCATTGTGCCCTTAGGCGAACAGAACGTTCGCCGGAACGCCAGAACGGGAATGGAGATCTTTCAATGCTTAGCGTCAACACCAACACCGGCGCGATGGTCGCGCTGCAGTACCTTGACCAGACGAATGCTCAGCTCACCCAGGCTCAGAACGAAATCAACTCCGGCCTGAAAGTCGCCTCCGCAAAAGACGATGGCGCCACGTACGCCATCGCGCAGAACATGCGCGGCGATGTTGCCGGGTATTCCGCGGTAACAGACAGTCTCAATCGTGCAACCTCCTCGGTCGACGTCGCGCTTTCAGCGGGTCAGTCGATCTCGGACTTGCTGATCGAGATGAAATCCAAGGCTCTCGCCGCTTCAGACGCTTCGCTGGATACCGCGAGCCGTCAGGCAATGGACGAGGATTTCGAGTCGTATCGCGATCAGATCACCTCCATCGTCAACAACGCCGTGTTCAACGGCGTCAACCTGATCGACGGTTCGCTCACGGGCGGTATCTCTGCACTGGCGTCTTCCGACGGCGTGCACCGCATCACTGTCAGTGGCGAAAACCTGACCTTGTCGGGTGGAGTCATCACCTTCGGCGCAACGGCTACTATCTCAACGCAGGCGTCCGCTTCGGCGATGATCACCACGGTCGAAACCTCGCTCAACAACGTCAACTCTGCGTTGGCGCGTTTGGGCAGTGCTTCGAAGAAGCTGTCGATCCAGTCCACGTTCGTCCAGAATCTGTCCGACACGCTCACCACGGGCATCGGCAACCTGGTGGACGCAGACATGGCCTCGGAAAGCGCCTTGCTGACCTCGTTGCAGACAAAGCAACAGCTCGGCGTCCAGGCGTTGTCGATCGCCAACCAGTCGCCGTCGATCGTCCTCAAGCTGTTCGGCTGAACGATCTAAGACGATTGCAAAACTACCCATGGAGCGGCCGGGAAAACCTGCGCCGCTCCTTTTTTTGATTCAAAATCGGCAAAAATTTCCGGCATCACCCGGCAAAATTTTCCCTGATGCGGCAATTTTTGCCGGGTAGAAACCGGCACGCGATCAATGCTGCCGGGAAGCGATTTCCTACCGCACTGAAAATCGAACGTTAGCCGATGGTTAAAGCCGCGCGGCACGGCGTTTGCCATGAGGACTTCGGGGCAAAACGCCCTGAGCAAGCTCGTCCAACGGGCTAAAACGGAGAATCCTATGCTTAGCGTCAACACCAACATGGGCGCCATGGTCGCCCTGCAGTACCTCAACCAGACCAACGCACAGCTCACCCAGGCCCAGAACGAAATCAACAGCGGCTTGAAAGTCGCCTCCGCCAAAGACGACGGCGCCACCTTCGCCATCGCTCAGAACATGCGCGGCGACGTTGCCGGTTACGGTGCCGTTACCGACAGCCTCAACCGCGCGTCATCCACGGTGGATGTCGCCACATCAGCCGGCCAGTCGATCTCCGACTTGCTGATCGAAATGAAGCAGAAGGCGCTTGCCGCGTCCGACGCTTCGCTCGACACAGCCAGCCGCGCCGCCATGAACGAAGACTTCACGTCCCTGCGCGACCAAATCACGTCGGTCGTTCAGAACGCGACGTTCAACGGCGTCAACCTGATCGACGGTTCGCTCACGGGCGGCATTTCGGCGCTAGCGTCTTCGGACGGCGCGCATCGCATCACCGTTGGCGGCGAAGATCTGAGCCTCGGCGGTTCGATCGTGTCCGTCGCCGCGACGGGCAACATCTCCACGCAGGCCGCTGCGTCGACGATGATCACGACCGTTGAAACTTCCTTGAACGCCGTGAACAGCGCCCTCGCGACGCTGGGTTCGGGTTCGAAGAAGCTGTCGATCCAAAGCACGTTCGTGCAGAACCTGTCCGACACGCTCACAGCGGGCATCGGAAACCTGGTCGACGCCGATATGGCCACCGAAAGCGCCTTGCTCACCTCGTTGCAGACGAAGCAACAGTTGGGCGTGCAAGCGTTGTCGATCGCCAACCAGGCGCCGTCCATCGCGCTCAAACTGTTCTAATCAAAAGGCTGAAGGTGGGGTCGCGCAGGCGATCCCACCGGAAGTCTTCGGTTCGACGTTTGAGAACAAAAGATGGCGGCGCTCCGAGGCGTTTCGGGGTGCTAGCCGGTGGGCATTGAAAGACAATAAAAAGAAACGGGCAGGGTTTCGAGCTGGGGGGCGCGAAATCCTGCTTGTTCGCTTTTGGATTATAGACCGAGCGCCGATCCGAGCGCGGACACAACACGCTCAACGTCGCTCTGCGTCATCGACGCGAACAACGGCAAACTTAAAGCGCGGCTGTAGTAGCGATCCGCGCCGGGCAACGACTGAGCGCCATAGCGCTTCACATAGTAAGGCTGACGATGGACTGGATAGTAGTGTACCTGGGACCCAATGCCTTGCTGTTGCAACTTGCGCATGACTTGCGCGCGCGAGATGCCGGCACGCTCAAAATCGATCCGCGCCGCATAGAGATGCCACGCCGGAAGTGACGGCCGCGTGCGTGCCGTTGGGCGAACCAGCGGCGCGAGTGATGCCAGCAACGTGTCATACATCGCAGCCAGTGCGCGGCGGCGCGCAACGAAGCGGCCAAGCTTGTTCAACTGCGAAACACCAAGCGCGCACTGAATATCGTTCGCGCGCCAATTGAATTCCGGCTCGATCAGTTCGTAATACCAAGGATTGGGCGTGCCATCGGCATCGAAGGCGTCGGCGGTGTTTTCGAAGCGCGAAGGATCGCGCGTCATGCCGTGATTGCGCGCGCGGATGAGACGCTCGGCCATATCGGGATCGTTGGTCGTAACCGCCCCGCCCTCGCCCATCGCGATCGTCTTCACCGGATGGAATGAGAAGACGCTGAGATCGGCGAAACGGTTGGAACCGATGGGGCATATCGTTCCATCCTCCGCAACATAGGCCGTACCGACCGCGTGGCACGAATCATCGACGATGCGTGCGCTGTTTTTGCGCGCGATGGCGCCGATGGCTTGCAGATCGCCGCACTGGCCGTTCACATGCACGTTGAACACCGCGTCGACTTTACCCGCGCGCACGAGCGCTGCTTCCAGATCCTCCGGCCGCATCAATCCGGTCTCCGGATCGACATCGGCGAAGACAATCTCCGCGCCATTCATATGCGGCGCGCTGGCGGTGGCGAGGAATGTAATTGCCGGAACGATGACCTTCGTACCGGCGCCCAGGTT
>DASZML010000130.1:0-2951 GCA_035551875.1 Rhizomicrobium sp. | reverse complement strand
TGTTTCTTCTGATCGTTCTGGGACTGGTCGTGCTGACGGGGTTGCCTTGGTATGTGGGGCAGATCGAGCCGGATTGTTTCACCGCCATCACCGTGCTGTGCAGCTATCTTCTGACTTTTCATGCGCGGCGGCTCGGCTGGGCACGTGGTGCGCTGATCCTCATCATTGGTGCTTTCGCAGCTAGCACACATCCGTCGCACATTCTTCTTGTCGCGGGACTTGTGGTGGTCGCCGGCGTTTTCAAGATTCTCAGCATCGTCCATCACAACCGACCCGCGCTGGCACATGCCAATGTAACGCTCCCGATTTTGACTGCTCTGATCGCCGTTTGTCTGATCGTCGTAAGCAACTACGAACTCACCGGAAAGGCTTTCTTCAATCGCACGGGATCGGTATTTGTGTTCGCGAGTCTGCTTCAGGACGGGTTGGTCACGCGTCTCCTCGACGACGAATGCCCGCAAGCGCACTATGCACTGTGCAAGTATAAGGATCATCTGCCGCCGACGGCGGAACGATGGTTGTGGTTCCCGGAAAGCCCCTTCAACAAGCTTGGACGCTTCAAAGGAACTGCCGCAGAATCCCAACGCATCGTCATGGATATCGTCCGCGCCTATCCGGGAGGATTGTTCCTCAGCACGCTAGACGACACGGCGCATCAGCTCGTGACGTTTCGCACCGGCGATCAGATCGAGCCGCAGGAATGGGTGCTATACCCCGATCTCGACCGCTTCATACCGCGTCAGATGCTGTCCTATATGGACGCACGCCAGCAGCAAGGGCGAATACATTTTGGTATCGTCAATGCTATCGATCTGTCTGTCGAAACGCTCGCGCAACTTGGTTTGATCTGGATGCTGGCCGTTTCGGTACGGCAACGGCGTTGGAATGTTGCGATCCTGTTGGGATTTCTCGGCGTCGCGATCATCGGCAACGCGTTCATATGTGGAGCGCTTTCAAACCCCCATGACCGCTACCAGTCTCGGCTGGTGTGGATGCCGGTTTTTGCGCTGGCGCTTTTAGGGGCGGACCGGCTCTTTTCCTTGCGGCTTAAGGCAGAATCCGGCACTTAGTCCGGTCATGACCGCACCCGTCCGCATCGCGCCTTCGATCCTGTCCGCGGATTTTGCGCGGCTCGGAGTCGAGGTCGAGGCAATCGAGAAAGCGGGTGCCGATCTCATTCATGTGGATGTGATGGATGGACACTTCGTGCCCAACATCACCATCGGTCCACAGGTCGTCAAAGCGCTTCGCCCGCATGCGAAAAAGCCGTTCGACGTGCACCTGATGATTTCGCCCGTCGATCTCTACATTGAGGCGTTTGCGGAAGCAGGCGCCGATGGCATCACTGTGCATCCCGAAGCCGGACCGCATATTCACCGAACGCTGCAACTCATCCGGTCGCTTGGAAAGAAGCCGGGCGTCGTGCTCAATCCCGGCACGGCCATCGACGCCATCGATAATGTCATCGATCTGGTCGATCTGGTTCTCATCATGTCGGTGAATCCCGGCTTCGGCGGCCAGAGTTTTATAACAAGCCAGCTGAAGAAGATTGAAGCGGCGGCAAATCGTATCGCGAAGGCCGGTCGCGATATCGCCCTTGAAGTCGATGGCGGCATCACACCGCAAACGGCAAAACAGGCGATCGATGCCGGGGCGAATGTGCTCGTCGCGGGGACAGCCGTGTTCAAGGGCGGTCCAAGCCAATACGCCGCGAACATCGCAGCGCTGCGCGGTTAGCGGCGTGACATCGGCACACTTGAAAACCCGTGGCGTGCCACTCGCTCTCCTTCCTGAAGCGCTGCGCGCGTTTCTCTGGCAATTGATGATGCCGCTGCGCGTGCTCTGGCGCCGCAACTGGTTCTACCGGCGCTTGCTCAAAGGCAAGATGCCGGATCGCATCGCTTTCTATCCGTACGATGCGCTACCCCGCCGGTTGGACAACGCGGATGCCCTGTTGCGAGGGCGCTTTCGCTTTGCCGGCGAGACGGTCGATGCGCGGGGGCGGTGCATATTCGATCTTCCGCCACCTTCAACGGCATGGTCTGTGCGGTTGAACGATTTTTCCTGGTTGCCCGACCTGGCGAGCGCAGGCGGCGAACCGGCACGCGCGCTGGCGACGGCGCTCATCGGCCAATGGGTCGCGCGCAATCGCAACTATTCCGAACCCGGCATGGCGCCGCATATGGTGGCGCGGCGGCTGGCGCACGTTTTCTCGCACAGCAAATTCGTGCTCTCCAATTCCGATATGCTGTGGCGATCGAAGCTTTTTGTGTCTCTGCGTGAGCAGGCCCGGTTGTTGGCGCGGCTCAGCGAAGAGGCACCCGAAGGTCTGCCGCGTCTGGAGGCTGCCGCCGTTCACGCGTTGTCGGGGGCTTGCCTTGACGACAATCACAAGCGGCTGCAATCAGGGCTTGAGCGTCTAAAAGCCGAGCTCACGGTGCAGGTTCTTCCCGACGGTGGCCATATCAGCCGCTCACCCGAAGCGCTAACGCATGCGTATCGGCTGGTCGTTATGGTGACGGACACATTGGTCGCAATCCAAAGGCCTGTTCCGCAATCGCTGCGCAGCGCGCACGACCGGATGGCACCGATGTTGCGGTTCTTCCGCCACGGTGACGGCGCACTGGCGTTGTTCAATGGCGGAAGCGAAAGCGATGCACGCATGATCACCGGATTGCTTGCGCGTGATGACGTGCGCGGACAGCCTTTCGCGTATGCACCGCACTCGGGTTATCAGCGGATGATTGCCGCGCGCACGATGGTGGTGCTCGACTGTGGAGAAAATCCGCCCGGCGTGTATGCCAACACGGCGCATGCGGGCATTCTGTCGTTCGAATTCAGCAATGGCTCGCAACGCATTGTTGTGAACTGCGGCAGCGGCAACGCCCGCGATGTCCATTGGGACTCTGCTTTGCGGGCCACCGCAGCTCATTCCACCGTGACGATTGCCG
>DASZML010000129.1:0-8965 GCA_035551875.1 Rhizomicrobium sp. | reverse complement strand
ATCGCGATCTGGATGACGAGCCACAGGCCGGGCAGGAACGGATAGCCCAATGCGCGAAAGGGCCTCGGCATGTCCGGTTCCTTGCGACGCAGCCAAAAGAGAGCCGCGACGATGATAAGGCCGGTCATTCCGTTGAGGGTGGCAAGAAGTTCAAACACAAGTGTGAAAGCGCCACTGGCAGCGAGTCCAAAGCAAAACAGTGCGGTCAAAACCATGGCGCCGACGGGGCTGCCGCCTTTGTTCACGCTTTCAAAGATTTTCGGAAGAATCCCATCTTCCGCCATCGAATAGAGAATTCGAGGACCACCCATAATGTTGGCATTGGCACAGCTCGCCACCGTGATCATCGCGGTGAGAGCGAACAAGAGTGCCGCTATCGGACCCAGATGCGACAGCACACTGGTGAAGGGCAACGGCGATGACGCAACGCCTTTCAAGCCGATCGCATAGAGCAGTGCGCCATTAACAGATACATATAAAACTGCGGTGAAGATCAGGCCCATAATCATCGCGCGAGGAATTGTACGTGATGTGTCCACAATCTCTTCGCCAAAATAAACCGGCGAATCCCAACCGGCATAAGCGCCGCGAACGAGCTGAAATGCGTTTACTGCAGCCGCGAGCGTGAATGCGTGCATTGCAGTGGATGGCGGCAGCGGCGCGGTTTGCGGCGCAAAAGCAGCGGCCGCGACGCAGAACACGAGCAGCATCACCGCTTTGATGAGACTGGTTATTTCCTGCAAGACACGGCCTTCGCGAAGGCCCAAAATATTCGCACCGAACAATGCTATGAGCATCGCAAGAGCGACGCCTACCGTATGTGTTTGAGCCCACGGCCAGACGAGTGGCAGAAAATTCGCGAACGAGATCGCTGCTGCAGCTGTTCCCGCAACAAACGCCAGCCAGTTTCCCCAGCCGACAACGAGCGCCAGAAAATCACCGAAGGCGCGCCGCACATAATCATAGCCGCCACCAGGGCGCGGTATTGCTGTCGCTAACTCAGCATAGACATTTACGCCGAGCGCAGCATCGAACGCGCCCAAGACCCACAGCCCAATGATCAGAGCAACATCTGGTACGGTGGACGCAATAAGATTGGGCGCGCGCAAGATGCCGGAGCCAATCATGTCGCCGACCGCAACCGCGACGCCGAACGTAACGCCCAGAATTCGCAGCAAATGGCGGCGCGGCGGCGCCGAGATTATTGACGACATCGCGCCCCCGAATTGAGAGCGCGATGTTACCGGAGTTTCAGAAATTGAATAGAGCGATTACTGGACGACAATCGTGCCCTTCATGCCGAGCATCGTGTGCATAAAATGCGTGCAGTTGAGATTGTATGTTCCAGCCTTACCAGGCGTAACCGTGACGTCGACCGCTCCGCCCTCGCCCACTTCCACCGCGCCATCGGAGACTTTCGTTTTGTCTTCCGATGCGATGGTAGAGGCCGCGAAGAATTCCGGCGCTGCAAAGTTATGGTCCTTGGCGGCGCTGTTCACGAGATGCAATTTGTAAGTCGTACCCGACTTCAGCGCTACCGTACTTGGTGCAAACGCATAGCTGCTCAGCGTGATAGTCATTGGGGTCGCCGCTTCCTGCGCGGTAGCAACATGCGGAACAGCAAAACCGATAACGGAAGCGGCGAACGCCGCACGAAAAATATTCATTGTTGAAAATCCCTTTGTTGACGCCCCGCTGCAGCAAGGTGCGCGAGAACATCGCACGCGGTCAACGCGCCCGAGCGGAAGACCCTATGAACTTACCCTGCAAACGGTCGGCAAAAATGCGTCGGCCGGGCTTCTCCACGAAACGATATGTAAAAGACGCGAACGCAACTACGGTTGTGAGATAAACCAGCGCTATCAGATCGCCGATCCATGCGCTTGCCATTGTGACGATTTCGTTGCCGCTTGCGTCGATCGTTGTCCAACCGCGACCGAAATTATCAAGCAGCGAAAAAAAGCAGGCCACAATCAGCATGTGCACCATGTAAATGGAATAGGACCAGCGGCCGAGCGCATTGGCAAAACGGCTTTCTATCACGCGCGAGATCGCGCCTGCCTGTTGCGCGAATATGAAAACAGCGAACGCGAATATCGGCGCGGCCAAGTATTCAAATACTCGCATATTCGGCGCACAAGTTACCAAAATCCCGACGACGACCAGCGTCGCGATTTCCGCGATCGTACCGCCGATTTTGGTTTTTAAAGACTTCCAGGCTTCGAACGTCAACACACCAGCGAAGAACCCATAAACGCAACGGAAGAATCCAAAACCAAAGGTCTCGCGCATACCGTAGCGGGAGAAAAATACAAGCACCGAAAGTCCCACGAGCGCTAACAGGAATGCAACAACAGATCGCCGTGTTGGCGCAATGAAGCAAACACCTGCAAAGGCGAGATAGGTGTAGAACTCGGTGCTGATCGACCATGCCGGGGTGTTCCACGTTAGGCTTTTGTGAACGCCAAGCGATTGCACGAGCAGAAGATTTGTAACGATTGCGAACACCGATCGCTCGCCTGTAAAGCCGGAACCCGTCACGGCGAGGCGATAAAGCTCCAACGCCACGAATGCCGCAAGTATGGTCACATGCAGCGGCCAGAGTCGCGCGAAGCGGCGCAACATGAAATCGCGAACATCGCCGCCATCCCGCAGCCGCTCGCCATACGCGTAAGCGATCACGAAGCCCGACAGCACAAAGAAGAAATCGACGAACAGCCAAGCATTGCGAACCAACGGCCACGTGTAGAAATGACCGTTCGCATTCAGATGGTGCAACGCGACGAGTAGTGCGCATATCCCGCGCCATCCATCGAGTGCCGTAAAACGATGCGCGCGTTCATTCGCCATACGCCACGCTATCCGATTAGCACAAAAGAAAAAGCCGGGAAGGCTTTCTCGCCAACCCGGCTTTAATTCTCGAAAGAAGAAAAGCTTAGATTGCTTCCTTCAATTCCTTCGCGGCGCGGAAGGCGACCTTCTTGCTCGCCTTGATCTTGATCGCTTCGCCGGTTGCCGGGTTGCGGCCCATACGGGCTGCGCGCTTGCGTACGACGAGAATGCCAAGTCCGTTGAGGCGGATACGTGCGCCTTTCTTCAGATGCTTGGTGATCGTCGCGATGGTGTCGTCAAGGAACCCATGCGCGGCCTTGTTCGACATTTCATGCTTTTCGGCCAGCTGCATCGCCAACTGGCGCGTGCTGATCGTTTCTACTTTTGCCTTTGGGGCGGCGGTTGCAGCCATTGCCATCTGTATTGCTCCTTGTGGCGAATCAGGTAATGCCCGAATTTACTGCATTTCCTGCATCGCAAGCGATGGGGCAGTGCAGGAAATGCCGATTTTTCGGGCCTTAATCGACTTGTCCACAGAAGTGCGGAAACAAAAACGCCACCCGGCAAAGGGCGGCGCTTGGGATGTCATACCGGAAAAGCTTATGCCTCAGCGTTTGCCGGCTCTTCGGCGCGCTCCTGGCGCTCGCCAATGCGGGCAGCTTTGCCGCGGCGACCGCGCAGATAATAGAGCTTCGCACGGCGAACCTTGCCCTTGCGTACGACAGAAACGCTGTCCACCAGCGGCGAAAAAATCGGGAAAACGCGCTCGACACCTTCGCCGTACGATATCTTGCGGACGGTGAAGCTCTCGTTGATGCCTGCACCCTGACGGGCGATGCACACGCCTTCGAACACCTGCAAGCGCTCGCGCGTCTTCATCTGCTTGGCCTTCTCGTCGAATGTTTGCTCGACGACCTTCACGCTGATCTTCAGCGTGTCGCCGGGACGGAAATCCGGGTGCGCCTTCTTGCGAAGCGCCTTCATCTGCTCGGCTTCAAGTTCTTGAATGATATTCATGTTCTTCTCCGGCGGCCGGGCATCTGAAAGTAAGGCGCGGCGTATAGCCTAGTGTTTCTGCTTTTCAAAGAGGGCCCACAGGTCGGGGCGCCGCTCGCGCGTGAGACGTTCCGCCTCCCCCTGCCGCCATTTGTTGATTTCCTTGTGATTCCCATTGGTTAGAACGCTTGGGACATCCCGTCCTTCGAAGGTCTGCGGGCGGGTAAATTGCGGATATTCCAGCAGCCCGTGAGAGAAGCTTTCGTCCTCCGGCGAGGCCTCCGCGCCCAGGACGCCGGGGATCAGCCGGACGGCTGCCTCGATCAACGCCATCGCAGCTATTTCGCCGCCGGCCAGAACAAAATCGCCGAGCGAGATTTCCTCCATGCGCCGCGCTTCAATGGCGCGTTGGTCGAGCCCCTCGAACCGTCCGCAGAGCAGGATGGCGCCCCGGCCTTTGGCCAGTTCTTGAACCCGCGATTGTTTTAAGGGCGATCCGCGCGGCGAGAGATAGATAACCGGCAGGTCCATATCCTTTGCGCGCGCTGCATCGACCGCCGCGCACGCCACATCCGCGCGCATCACCATGCCCGGCCCGCCGCCCGACGGCGTGTCGTCCACCTGACGATGCTTGCCGATGCCGTGATCGCGAATGTCGCGCACGTCGAGCGACCAGAGATTTTTCTGCTGCGCCTTGCCCAGAAGCGAAATGCCAAGCGACCCGGGAAACACCTCCGGGAAAAGCGTGAGAACCGTTGCGCGCCAGCTCATGTGAGCGTTTTTTTGAATCCTGCGTGGCTCTGCACGAAGCCAAGGCGGCGATAGAAAAGATGTGCGCGTGGGCGGCGCAAATCAGAATCGAGCTGCACGAGTCCGCAGCCGTTTTCTTTGGCGAGCCGGATCGCTTCTTTCATCAACGCGGTGCCAACGTTCTTACCGCGCATCGAAGACTTCACACGCACCGATTCGATCAGCGCGCGCTTGGTGCCGTTGCGGGAGACGCCTGGGATGAATACGAGCTGCAATGAGCCCACGATTTTTCCGTCCGATTCGGCGAGCAGCATTTTGTTGTAGGCTTCCTTTGTCATCGCTTCGAACGCGTCGCGGTACTCATCGGCGACTGCCGCATTCTCACGGTTTTCGGCGATTTCGTCGTCAGCTAGCATGGACACGACAACCGGAAGGTCGGCTTCGGTCGCCGTACGGAATGTGATGTCGCTCATTCGACGCTTCCCTTTTCGCCCGCTTCCACTTCTTCCGGCGCTGCGATCACGATGCGCCCATCTTTGAGATCGATCTCTCGCGCCACTTCGCGCGTGAACGGCAGGAACACTTCGTCGCCATCGTCGCGCACGAGTTCGATGACATCGCCTGCGCCAAAATTGTGAAGCGCCTTCACCGTGCCGATCGCGCGGCCTTCGGTATCTTCCGCGCGCAGACCGACCAAATCTGCGTGATAGAACTCTTCCACCTCGGTATCTGGCAGTGCCGAGCGCTTGATGAAAAGTTCGGTTCCCTTCAGCGCTTCCGCGGCGTCGCGGTCAGTGACGCCCTTGAATACCACCAACGCGCAATCCTTCCCGGCTTTCGCGGAGGCGACGACAAGCGCGCGGCCGTCCTTCGTGTGCAACGGACCGTAGGCAGCAAGCCTCGAAGGGCTTTCGGTAAAGGTCTTCACCCGCACCTCACCCTTCAAACCTTGCGCCCCAATCACGACGCCGAGAAGAACGTCCTGCGCCAAGACCTAACCTTCAACGGGACCGCCGGCAGCCGCATCCGCAGACGCCGCGACATCGGCAGAAGCGGACGCCTTCGCGTTCGCGGCGGCACGTTCCTGCGCCTTCTTCTTGGGCTGCATCTTCTGTGGGCTGTGCTTCTTCAGCGGTTGAACAGCGCCGGCATCGGCAAGAAAACGATGCACGCGGTCAGATGGCGTTGCGCCCTTCTTCATCCACTCTTTCGCCTTTTCGACGTCGAGCTTCAGACGATCCGCATGATCCTTCGGCAGAAGCGGATTGTGATAACCGATCTTTTCGATGAAGCGGCCATCGCGCGGCGAATGCGAATCCGCAATCACGATCGCGTAGTGCGGGCGCTTCTTGGTGCCGCCGCGCGACATTCTGATCTTCAAAGCCATTGTTCTCTTTCCTTCGTTGAAACTGTTGAACTGTTAACGCTTAAAACCGGGCGGCATCGGCGGCATTCCACCACCAGCGCCGCCGAACATGCTGGCGAGCCCCTGCATCGCGCGGCCGCCCTTGCTCATCTTCTTCATCATGTCCGACATCTGCCGGTGCATCTTGAGAAGCTTGTTGACCTCGCTGACATCGACGCCCGCGCCGGACGCGATGCGTTTGCGGCGTGAGCCGTTGATGACATCGGGATTGGCGCGCTCCTGCTTCGTCATCGAGGAGATGACGGCTTCCTGACGCGTGAGGATCTTGTCGTCGATACCGGCGGCGGAAAGCTGATCTTTCACCTTGCCGACGCCGGGCAACATGCCAAGGACGCCCTGCATGCCGCCGAGCTTTTTCATCTGCTGAAGTTGTTGCGCGAGATCGTTCATATCGAACTCGCCCTTCTTCATCTTCTTGGCGAGCTTTTCGCTTTCTTCCTTATCGAAGGTCTCTGCTGCCTTTTCGACCAGCGACACGACGTCGCCCATGTCGAGGATGCGGCTCGCCACACGTTCCGGATGGAATGCTTCGAGTGCATCGAGCTTTTCGCCCACACCAAGAAATTTGATCGGCGCGCCGGTGACACTACGCATCGAAAGCGCCGCGCCACCCCGCGCATCGCCATCGGCGCGCGTCAGGATAATGCCGGAAATGTTCACGCGCTCATTGAAGGACTTGGCGATGTTCACCGCGTCCTGGCCCGTCAAGCTATCGGCGACGAGTAGTGTTTCGTGCGGATTGGTTTGCGCCTTCACTGCGGCGACTTCGCTCATCAACTGTTCGTCGATGTGCTGACGGCCGGCGGTATCGAGAATGAGAACGTCGTAGCCGCCGACACGCGCAGCTGCCATCGCGCGTTTGGCGATATCGAGCGGCGATTGTCCCGGCATGATGGGAAGCGTCGGCACATTTGCCTGCTCGCCCAAAATCTTGAGCTGCTCCATTGCGGCTGGACGGTTGACGTCCAGCGACGCCATCAGCACGCGTTTCTTCTCGCGCGTTTGGAGCATCGACGCGAGCTTGGCGGATGTCGTCGTTTTACCGGAGCCTTGCAAGCCCACCATCAGGATCGGCGCGGGCGCCGAGCCGAGATTAAGCGCGGAATTTTCCTTGCCGAGTGTCTCGACCAGCACGTCATGCACAATCTTGACGATCTGCTGACCCGGCGTGACGGAACGGATCACATTTTCGCCGATCGCCTGCGGGCGCACCTTCGCGATGAAATCGTCAACAACTGGCAGCGCGACGTCGGCTTCGATCAGCGCTGTACGGATATCGGCAAGTCCCACATCGACATCGCTCTCGCTGAGCGCGCCGCGCCCGCGAAGCCTGTCGAATGTGGCGCCGAGGCGCTGTTGAAGACTGTCGAACATCAATACAAAACCCAAAAGCAGTGAAGCCCCAGAGGGCGCACCTGCGCTGTCTGGGGGCGATCACCGGCCAAGCCGGCGACCGGAAGTCTCTAGAGGCTTCCGGAAAGCGGGCGGGTTTTAGGCCCACCCCTCTGTTTGTGTCAAATACCGAGCAAAACCGCTATTTCAAGCCCAGCTTCTGGCCGAAATAGACATAAGTGAGCGCCCACATTTGCGCCTCTTCTTCATGCGTGGCACCGGGGCCGTGACCTCCTTCAGGGCTTTCATAGAACAGAACGTTCTGCCCCATGCCTTCCATCTTCGCTGCCATCATGCGCGCCCAGATCGGCGTGACGCGATCGTCGCTCGTCTCGGTGATGAAGAAGATCGGCGGATATTTCACATCCGGCTTCAGATTTTCGTACGCCGAGTATTTGAGAATCCACGCGCGGTCTTCCGGCTTCGCGGGATCGCCATACTCGTCAACCCAGGACGCACCTGCGCCAAACTTCGTGTAGCGCAGCATGTCCACCAGAGGGCGCTGGCTTACCACGGCACCGATGAGATCGGGACGCTGCACCATCGTCGCCGTCGTCAACACGCCGCCATTCGACGCGCCGACGATTCCGATTTGCTTCGGTGTCGAGAAGTTGCGCTTCGAAAGATCAGCCGCGACGGCTTCGAAATCGTCGAAGGCTTTCTGGCGATTGGCGAGCAGCGCCGCCTGATGCCAGCGCGGGCCGAACTCGCCGCCGCCGCGAATATTGGCGACCGCAATCGCGCCGCCTTTCGCGAACCAGGCCTCGCCCGGATTGAGCGGGCGATGACCGTCATTCCAATACCAGGGGAACAGCGACAGCTCGAAGCCGCCATAGGAATAGAGGATCGTCGGCACGGGACCGCTCTGGTTCTTCGGATGGATATAGAAATATGGAACCTTCGTGCCATCCGCCGACGTCACCCAAAATTGTTCGGAGACCACGTTGCTCGCATCGAAGCGTGCGGGCTCCGACTTGATAGTTTTCGGCGCGCCTTTGCCGTCGTATTCGTACAACGTTGGCGGCTGCACGAAGCTCTCGAACGAGAAATAGGCTTCCGGTCCCCAATCGTTGGTTGAGACTATATTGGTCGAACCGCCCTCCGGCAGTGCAATCTTCTCATCATTCCACGAGCCATCTTTCGCGGGATGGAATGCATGGATCGAACCGGTGACGTTCTCGAAGATAGATGCATAAACAGCATCGCGGCCAGTCGACACATCACTAACTGTGCTGTGCTCGTTCGGCGCATAAAGCAACACGAATTTCGGCTGCATCTTCTGCAGCGCGAATGGCTTTACCGCGAAGGAGACCAGCGCGCCCTGCGGCAGCGCAGTCGTTGCGCCGGGCGGCGTCCATGCATCGCGCAATGTGAAGACGAGCTTGCCGTTCGTGACACCTTTCAAATCCGCGCCGAGCGGCAACGGCAGTTTGATCGTACTGCCGTCGGGGTAGACGTAGAAAAATTCCGACGTAAAAAACGTTACACCTCGCTCGACCAGTGGGATCGTGCCGTAAGGTCCGCGAAACACGATAGCGCGTGCGGAAATATCATCTTCGCCGACTTCCA
>DASZML010000128.1:0-1706 GCA_035551875.1 Rhizomicrobium sp. | reverse complement strand
GTCGCCGTCGAAGCTCGCTATCGCGGGCGACAGCGCAGGCGGTGGTCTCACGATGGCGACGTTGCTCGCCGCGCGCGACAAGGGATTGCCGATGCCGGCGTGTGCCGTTCCGATCTCGCCCTGGGCGGATTTGAGTCAGGGCGGCGAAGCCTATCGCACACGCGCCAAGCGCGACCCGATGATCACCAAGGATGGTCTGGATCAGATGGCCGCGGCGTATCTCGGCGGCAAGGACGCCAAGACGCCGCTCGCTTCACCGGTGTTCGCCGACCTTAACGGTCTTCCGCCGCTTCTGATTCAAGTCGGAAGCGAAGAAGCCTTGCACAGTGACGCCGTCACGCTCGCGGCGAATGCGGATGCAGCAGATGTGGATGTTTCCTTCGAAAGCTGGGGCGGCATGATGCATGTGTGGCACGCGTTCTTTCCGATCCTGTCGGAAGGCCGCGATGCCATCGCGCGTATCGGCTCTTATATAAAGGCGCATATCGCATGAGCGTTACGCACGACGACGATAACGATATTCTGGATTCTTCGCTGCCCGATCATCCGCAAAAGCGCGATGCGATGGGCAACGCGTTTTTCTACCATCACTTCGTGATGATGATTTACATCTTCAGCGGCTGGGCGATTCCGTTCCGGCCGCTGCTCTGGTTCTATGTGTTCTTTATTCCTTCGGTCGTTCTGCAATGGCGCATGAACAGGAACACTTGCGTGCTGAACAACATCGAGACATTCATCCGTACCGGTAGATGGCGCAGCGTCGTGAAAAACACCGAAGAAGGTGGCTGGTTGTGGACGTTGGCGCGCAAAGTGACCGGCTGGGACATCTCGCACTTCGCCATGGACGTCTTCATCTATTGCCTGATGGCGACGTTCCTGATCTTCGGCCTGTCGCATCTCGAAGGCTGGCTGTTCTGGGGCTGAAGCCTAGCCGGCGCGTTTGCCCGATCCTGACCAAGAGATTACAGTTCTGAAAGCTGGAATTCTGGCTTTCGGGGAAATTTTCAATGACAAAGCGCCGCTTTTGTCTGGTTCTGGTGAAGCCGTCGCACTACGACGATGACGGATATGTCATCCAGTGGTATCGCTCGTCGATCCCATCCAATTCCCTCGCCGCGGTTTATGGCCTGGCGCGCGATTGCGCCGACCGCCAGGTGCTCGGGCCCGATGTCGAGTTCGACATTCAAGCCCTGGATGAGACCAACACGCTCATTCGTCCCGACAAGATCGCCGCGCTAGTGGAAGGCGCCGACATGGGCATGGTCATGCTTGTCGGCGTGCAGTCCAACCAGTTTCCCCGTGCGCTCGACATCGCGCGGCCGCTGCGCGCGCGCGGCATCCAGGTCGGTGTCGGAGGCTTCCACGTTTCCGGCACGATCAGCATGCTTCAGGGAAAAGACAAGGGATTGGACGATGCCAAAGCGCTCGGCCTTTCATTGTTTGCAGGCGAGGCCGAAGAGGGCCGCCTGGATGAAGTGCTGCGCGACGCGGCCGCGGGAACGCTGAAGCCGCTCTACAATTTCATGGAGGATCTTCCGTCCATCGACGGCGCGCCGATCCCGATTCTTGTCGCCAATCGCGTGATGCGTACGGCCGGCGGCGTCACCAGCTTCGATGCCGGACGCGGCTGTCCTTATCAATGCTCGTTCTGCACCATCATCAACGTGCAGGGCCGCAAATCGCGCCGCCGTTCGCCCGAGGACATC
>DASZML010000127.1:0-11276 GCA_035551875.1 Rhizomicrobium sp. | reverse complement strand
AGCGAAACCGATTTGCGGAAGTGGAGCAGGGTACCGAACGGCGTTTTCAGCGCCGGTTCTTCGCTGATCGCGACTTCGCGTCCAGCCACCACAATGGTGCCGATGTTGTAGGCGGGATGCTCGTGTGTGAGCCGCAGCCGCGAAATCAATTCCGCGCCGCCGCCGATCGATCGCGCCAGCAAATTTGCCCACGGTCCGCCCATAGGCTCGCGGAATGCCGCGGCCGTCAGATCCGCGAAGATCCGCAGTGGAGACAACAAATCCTGCCGCGCCTGATAGGCGTCGTACAACATTCCAAACCCGCTTTCTTTTGGCTGATTCCCCGAACCGCTCTGCAGAATCCTAGTGCAATATATGTTGCAACGCGAAATACTTTCTTGCGGTTGCGAATAGGAGGAAATTTTGAGCAAGGCGGTGTTAAGGATATCGAGCAAGAACTACTCGTCCTGGTGCTTGCGCGGCTGGCTCATGTGCCGCATGTCGGGCTTGGACGTTGTCGAAGAGACCGTCCCGGCAGAAGATCCCGCTGCGCGTGCCGAATTGTTGCTGCTGTCGCCGTCGTTTCTCGTACCCAGCCTCGTTCACAATGGAATTCGCATCTGGGACACGATGGCGATGGGCGAGTATCTCCACGAGATATTTCCTGCCAAACATCTGCTGCCCAAGGATTTGGCGGCGCGTGCACAGTGCCGCTCGGTTTGTGGCGAAATGCATTCCGGCTTCTCCAATCTGCGCGCCGCTTTGCCGATGAACATCAAGGCGCGGCATCACGACTTCAAAATCTGGGGCGGTGCGAAAGCCGACATCGCGCGGATCGTCACCATCTGGAAGGACTGCATTGCCGAGCACGGTGGGCCGTATCTCTATGGCGCGCATCCAACGCTTGCCGATGCGATGTACGCCCCAGTCTGCACGCGTTTTCATACCTACGACGTGAAGCTTGATCGCGTGTGCCAGGATTATTGCGATCTGATTCTGTCCATGCCCGACATGGCGGAATGGATCAGCGCGGCGAAGAAAGAGCCCGAAGCTCTGGAAGATCTGGAAGCCGAGTTCTAGAAACACGGCATGATCGTCAGCGTCATCGCAGCAGGCACACGGGGCGACGCGCAACCGCCCGCGATGCTGTGCCGTGAGCTCGCCGGGCGCGGTCACGAAGTGCGTTTCGTCGCCCACGCCGAGTTCGCGAACATGATCGACGGCAGCGATGTCGTGTTGAAGCCGTTGCCAGGCGATCTGCACAGCGAGTTTCTTGCACCAGACGCGCAGAAGTTTTTTGCCGAAGGCGGCAATCCGTTTACATTCCTGCGCTGGTTCTATGACGTTGCCGAGAAGTTCAGCGCTCAGATCACGCCGGCGATGGTCGACTACACCAGAGACTCCGATATCATCGTCGGTACGGGCCTGATGGATTACTATTCGAACATCATGGCGCGCGTTCACAAGACGCATGCCGTGCATGCCTACATGCAGCCCGCAGTACCGACGCGCGAATTTCCCTGTGCGCTTATCAACGTGCCGCCGTTCGACATGCCAGGCTGGCTGAACAAGCTGGAGTCGCGGCTTTACTTCGAGACCGCATGGCTTGGCGCGCGGCCGATTGCAAAGATCGCGCACAACATGCTCGGCCTTCCGCCGCCGTCGTGGCGCGTGCCGATTTTGGAAGAACTGCATCGAGGCCAGCCATTCTTGATGGCCTATAGCGGCGCATTTCTTCCGCGACCGAAAGATTGGCCGAACCACGTCGAAGTGACGGGTTTTTGGTTTCAGGACACACCGCCGTCATGGCAACCGCCAGAAGACCTCGTGCGCTTCATCGACAGCGGATCGCCACCGATCTATGCCGGCTTTGGCAGCATGGTGATGAAAGACCCGCAAGCGACAGTCGATGCTGTGCTCGAAGCGGTGAACGCCAACAACGCGCGCGCCGTGATCGCGGCGGGTTGGGGCGGGCTGAAACCGAAGAATCTTCCGCCGAACGTTTTCGCCGTTGATGCTGTTCCACATGACTGGCTGATGCCCAAAATGGCTGCTGCGATCCATCACGGTGGCGCAGGCACTACGGGCGCGAGTTTGCGCGCTGGAATTCCGCAAATCGTCGTGCCATTCGTCGGCGATCAGTTCTTCTGGGGTCTGCAGGTGGAAAAGCGCGGCGTCGGACCGAAGTGCGTTCCGCACAAAGGACTGACGGCAGCCAAACTTGGTGCAGCGATCGGAACAGTGTTGAGCGATGCCGCGATGCGTCAGCGCGCGAAGGCGCTGGGCGAGCAGGTGCGCGCAGAGAAGGGCCTCGCACGCGCTGCTGACATCATCGAGAATACGGCGAAAACATAGCTCGCACTTTCGTTCGGCTTGGTCTGTAGCTGGACGTAGTTCTGGATGCCCATCTGCTCGATAAGGCGCAGTTGCGTCTGCAGCCAGTCGATATGCTCTTCCTCACTCTCGAGGATTTCGACGAATAATTCGCGGCTCACGTAATCCTTCACGGTCTCGGTATGCGCGATGGCGCGCTTCAGATCGGGATGTGCCATCTGCTCGAGGCGCAGATCGCAGTGGATAACTTCCTCGACATTCTCGCCGATCATCAGTTTGCCGAGATCTTGCAAGTTTGGAAGGCCGCCGAGAAACAACACACGCTTGATCAGCTTGTCCGCGTGCCTCATCTCATCGATGGATTCTTCGTAGACCTTCTTGCAAAGCTCGCTCAAACCCCAATCGCCCAGCATCCGCGAATGCAGGAAGTACTGGTTGATGGCGGTAAGTTCGTTTTTCAGGATGAGATTGAGATGATGGATGACTTCGGCGTCGCCCTGCATAGAGGCGATGGGCGAGGGGCCTACGCCGCGCGGTCCCGGTTTGACGTTTGCGCCCGTGTTTCGTCCAGAATTTCGCCGATTGTTTCCTGGCATCGTCCGCAATTCCTTTTCACGCCGCACAGGGCATAGACGTCTTCAGCACAGGCCGGCCCAACCTCGCAGGCCGCGCGGATGCGCGATTCATTCAGCCTATTGCAGACGCAGACGATCATCCAAGGAAACCGGCGATTTGCCAGGCTAAGGTATGCGATTGCGACTGATTGTCAATTACAAACAATCACACCATTGGCGTCGGCGCGGCCGAATCTGACGACACGGTGCCGGATGGCTGCAGCGCCGCCTCGACGATCTTTTGGACCGCTCCGTAGTTGGTTTTTCCGGTGCCCAGCACTGGGATCTCGTCTACATTGACGATACGCCGCGGAATGGCGAGTTCCGAAGCACCATGATTGTGCGCCCAACCGATCAAATCTTGGCGTGCGGCATCCTTGGTGGTGGTGACGAGCACGATCTGTTCGCCTTTGCGGCCATCGGGGAAAGTCACAGAGGCATGGCTGTCATCTGGCCAAAGAGCCGATGCGATGCTTTCAACCACAGCCAGTGAAACGGTTTCGCCGCCGATCTTCGCAAATCGCTTTAAGCGGCCTTTGATGGCGATAAAGCCGTCTTCATCGACTGTCACGACATCGCCCGTGTCGTGCCAACCATCCGGCGGCGGATCGATGACGCCCGGCGCATCCGCCTTGATGTATCCCAGCATCACGTTCGGTCCGCTGACCACAAGGCGGCCGGCATGGGGAATGCCTTCAACGGGATCGAGGCGATATTTCATGTCGGCCATAAGCTGTCCGACAGTGCCCGCCTTGTTGGCCGTGGGACGATTGGCGGCGATCACGGGAGCCGCTTCCGTTACGCCATAGCCTTCGAGAAGTTCGATGCCATGTTTCTTGCGCAGGAACGCGCGCGTTTCATCGCGCAGCCGTTCGGCGCCGCAAACAGTGAGACGAAGGGACTTCATCTCACCCGGTTCAGCCACGCGCGCGTATTGCATGATGAATGTATCGGTGGAGACCAGAATCGTCGCGCTGTGCTTGTGGATGCGGCGCACGATCTCATGCGGCTGCAGCGGCGTTGGATGGCAGACGACCTTGATACCCAGCAACAGCGGCATCAGGGAGCCGACAGTCAGCCCAAAGCAGTGAAACGCGGGCAGCGGATTGAGCAACACGTCACTGTCGTAAAGCGCCAGATGCACGCGCACCTGTTCGACGTTGGCAACGAGATTGCGGTGCGACAGCGCCACGCCTTTCGGCTCGCCTTCGGTACCAGACGTGAACAAAACCGTCGCCATCGAATCCGCGTTGGGATGCGATGCGACGAGGGCGGGCACAAACTGACCAACGGCGGCGGAAATCTTGTCGCGCAACGACAACTTCTCGCGCACGTCTTCGAGATATACGATGTCACAGGTCTTGGCGATGTCGGCGACCAGCGATTGAAATCCGCCCATCTCGACAAATCGCTTCGCCGTGACGATGCGCTTCACCTGCGCGGTCTTGATTGCGGATTTGATGGCAGCGGCACCGGACGTGAAGTTCAGCATCGCCGGTATGCGGCCATAAGCAGAAAGCGCCAGGAACGCGACGATTGCGCCTGCGCCGGTCGGCAACATCACGCCAACGCAGTCGCCCGCTTTCGTTCCGGCGCGCAGTGCGCTGCCGAGCGCCAGCGTGCCGCGCATGATGTCGTCATAGGTGCGCTCGCTCTCGTCCACATCGATGACACAGACCCGCTTGCCGCCAAATTTGTGCCGTGCGTGCGCGAAGGCACTGAACACAGTCCGCCCGGTGCTGTCGAAATCGAATGGCATGATCTCTTCGCCGGACGCTGCGGCCACGGTTGCTAAGCTCAACGGCTTCTCCCGAGCGGGCCAGCCGCCCGCGAATATTCTTATTGAACCAATTTAACCCAGGAGCGGTAAGGCGCAAATGGCTAGCCTAGCGCAGGCTCAACGCCTTGCCATGTGCAGTATCAAGATATTCCGCCAGATATACGATCTTCCCGTCCGTTACCGTCACGACGAGGCAAGCCGGCATCGCGAACGCTGCGCCATTGGTCAGTGTGCCGTGAAGCACGTGCCGCTGCACATATCCACCAACGAACGCGTCGCGGCTAACGATTTCGTATCGGCGTTTTTTGAGCCGCCCATCCATCCAGACCAACGTTTGGAGATTCTCCGGAACCGTCTGCTCGATGCCGTCAAAATTGTGCCAGATCCGTGCATCCGGCGCATAGCAATCTGCGACGGTATCGCAGTCATTGTTTTCGATCGCGCGCATAATGCGGTCGGCGAGCATGTTCATGTCGTCTGCGTGGCTCATGGAGCAATGCTTGTGCCGGAACGCGCGAACGTCAAGCGCGGGTGGTTTTGCAGGCTGAAGAGTCATATATGTCGGCCATGACCGTTGTCGTCGACAAACTCCGCCATCCTGAGAAAGCGCACCGGCCCGACACGCCCACATTGCGCAAGCCGGAATGGATTCGCGTAAAGGCGCCGGTGTCGAAGGAATATGCGGTTACGAAATCCATCGTCCGCGAACACAATCTGAAAACGGTGTGCGAGGAAGCGGGGTGCCCGAACATCGGCGAATGCTGGACGCATCGCCACGCCACCATGATGATCATGGGCGACACCTGCACGCGCGCCTGCGCCTTCTGCAATGTGAAAACCGGATTGCCGGGCGCGCTCGACGACGCCGAGCCGGAGAATGTCGGGAAGGCCGTCGCCAAGCTTGGCCTGAAGCATGTCGTCATCACATCGGTGGACCGCGACGATCTCGCTGACGGCGGCGCGGAGCATTTCGCGAAAACCATTCGCGCGATCCGTGCGGCATCGCATGGAACAACGATTGAAGTTCTGACGCCGGATTTTCTGCGCAAAGATGGCGCGCTCGACATCGTGATGGGTGCGCGTCCGGATGTGTTCAATCACAATCTGGAAACGGTGCCACGGCTTTATCTGACAGTGCGCCCTGGCGCCCGCTATTTCGCATCGTTGCGTTTGCTTGAGCGGTCGAAAGAACTGGTGCCGACAGGCTTTACCAAATCCGGACTGATGGTTGGACTCGGTGAAAGCCGCGAAGAGATCATGCAGGTGATGGACGACCTGAGAGCCGCGCAGGTCGATTTCCTCACCATCGGCCAGTATCTGCAGCCGACGAAGAAGCACGCGAAACTCGAACGCTTCTGGACGCCCGAAGAATTCAGAGGCCTCGAAGCCATCGCCAAGGCCAAGGGCTTCCTGATGGTGAGCGCATCGCCACTGACCCGCTCGAGCTATCACGCCGACGCCGATTTCGCGCAGATGCAGGCAAACCGCGCCGCCCGCACCCCTTGACGCAATCCCCATATAAGAGGGGACCGCTATTGGAGTTTGTTCATGTCCGTAACTGTTGAAAACACGCAGCGCCGCGTGATCCGTACCTTTGCCGGGATGTCGACGCAGGATGGTGCCGGTGTGAAGCTGACGCGCCTCGTTGGCACGCCTCAGCTTCCCGACCTTGATCCTATCTTGATGCTCGACACATTCTGCTCGGACAATCCGAACGACTACGTCGCCGGATTTCCGGAGCATCCGCATCGCGGGTTCGAAACCGTGAGCTACATGATCAAGGGCTCGATCCAGCATCTCGACAATCACGGCGGCAAGGGCATCGTCACCGATGGCGGTGTGCAGTGGATGACGGCTGGAAGCGGCGTCGCGCATTCCGAAATGCCCGCGCAGACGAATGGCCAGCTGTTCGGCTTCCAACTCTGGCTCAATCTTCCCGCGAAGGAGAAGATGCGGAAGCCCTGGTATGCCGACATTTCGTCCAGCGATATTCCGGTGATCGATCTTGGCCACGGCAACAGCGCGAAGCTGATTGCCGGAACGTGGGATGGCGTCGCGGGCGCGGGCCCGGAGCGCGCCATCGAGCCGTTCTTCGCCGATGTGACGATTGCCGCGAACGGTTCGGTCGATGTGCCGGTGCCGTCCACGCACAACGCGTTCATCTATGTGTTTGAAGGCGAGGCGAAAGTTAGTGGCGAGACAGTCCGCAAAGGACACCTCGCTGTGTTGTCGCTTGGCGACGCGACGAATGTTTCCGCCGGCGCGGATGGCGCACGGTCTCTCGTGATTGCGGGCAAGCCGCTACGCGAACCCGTCGCCAAATACGGCCCGTTCGTGATGAACACGCAGGACGAAATCCGTCAGGCAGTTCACGACTATCAGAGCGGAAGGTTTTAACGACACCATCATTGTCATGGCGGCCGGAGTGCGGGCCACAGTTGAAATCTGCTCGGTTTCGAGAATAGAACGCGGGCCGTTCTCCTGCTTTCGAGAGGACGTCGCCTGGGTGGATCGCATTTGCGGGCCATGACAAGCTGGTAGTCATGCCTTCGCATTCCGAATCCCGCGTTGTTCCGTATTCCACCGATCTGATGTTCGCCATCGTCGCGGATGTGGAGCGCTATCCGGAATTCCTCCCGTGGACGGTGGCGCTGCGTATCCTGAAGCGGCAGAGGGAAAGCGATGCGGAAGTTCTCATCGCGCAGACGGTCGTCGGCTTTCAGGCGCTACGCGAGCGTTACACCAGCCGCGTGGTCCTTGATCGCAAACGCTACGCGATCGATGTCACGCAAACCGAAGGCGTGTTTCGTCAGATGGAAACACACTGGAAATTCGCACCGCTCAGCGAAACATCCTGCCGTGTCGATTTCGCTATCCTGTTCGAATTCAAAAACCGTCTGCTCAGCGCCGTGGCGGGCCGCGCGTTCGGTCTCGTCGTGGCACAAATGACGAAAGCGTTTGAAGAACGCGCGCGAGTACTCTCAAAGCAGTCGCTGCAATAGTCCCAACGCGGCTTCGACTGCTTTCAGCCGTATCTCGCTGCGGCTAATATCGCCGAAGCGATGTACTTCGTGGATGATCGAGCGGCGTTCGCGGCAGGCGGCGATGTGGACGAGACCGACAGGTTTCAGCGGCGTTCCGCCGCCGGGCCCGGCAACACCCGTCACCGCCACAGCGATGTGTGCGTTGGAATTCTCGACCGCGCCTTCAGCCATCGTGCGCGCGACGGGTTCGGAAACCGCGCCCATATCGGCAATGAGATCGCCGGGCACGTTCAGCATGTCCTGCTTGGCGCGGTTGGAATAAGTGACGAAGCCGCGATCGACGACATCCGACGAGCCGGGGATTTCGGTCAGCAATGCCGCAATCAATCCGCCCGTGCAGCTCTCAGCGGTCGCGATGCGCAGTTTCTGCTGGCGAGCGTCGTCGAGAACCAGCTGAGCCAACTGAATAAGCGTTGGAGAAAACATCAAATCAATCCGAATTGCGCGAGTGCGACGATGATAACGCAGGCCATCAATCCCGCCACAACGTCGTCGAGCATCACGCCAAGGCCGCCAGGCGTATTGCGCTCGACCCAATTGATCGGCCACGGCTTCAAAATGTCGAACAAGCGGAAGAGAATGAACGCCAAACAGTAGTCCAGGATTGAATGCCAAAAGGGCACGGCAATGGGCACAAACGCGCAGACGATCCATTGGCCGGCGACTTCATCGATCACACACTCCGAGGGATCTTCTTTGCCGGTAGCGCGGACATAAATCTCGCAAGCCCAGGAACCGATTGCGAGCACGAGAATAGCCGCGAGCAGCAATGTGAAACGCCCGCCCCAAATCGCAAGTAGCCAAGCGACGGGCAGGGCGACGAGACTTCCCGCCGTGCCGGGTGCTGTCGGCGAACGGCCCACGCCGAAGACGGTGGCGAGTTGCGCGGCTAGCTTGAAGTTTGCTGTTTCTTCCATCGCCTACCTGTTGAAACGCAATGTCGCCACAGCTTGCGCGGCCAATCCTTCGCCACGGCCTGTAAAGCCCATGCCTTCGGTTGTCGTCGCTTTCACGCTCACACGCGAGACATCCATAGCAAGAATTTCGGCGATGCGCGTGCACATGGCTTGGCGATGCGGTCCGATCTGCGGGCGCTCGCAGATCAGCGTCACATCGCAATGCACGACCGTGCCGCCAGCCTTGCGCGCTAAGTCGTTCGCGTGGGCGAGGAAGCATGACGAGTCCGCACCACGCCATTGTGGATCGCTCGGCGGGAAGTGAACGCCGATATCGCCGAGCCCTGCCGCGCCCAAAATGGCATCGGTAAGCGCATGAAGGGCCGCATCCGCATCGGAATGGCCCTCAAGCGTTCTGTCGTGCGCGATTTTCACGCCGCACAGCCAGACATGATCGCCAGCGACGAAGCGATGCGCGTCATAGCCGAAACCGGTGCGGAATTCGCTTATGTCACCCAGCATCCGTTCAGCGAGCGCCATGTCATCCTGCGTGGTGATTTTCAGATTTCCTTCTTCGCCGCCGACAGCTTCGATCTTCAAGCCGGCCAACTCGGCCATCGCCATATCGTCAGTTGTTTCTTGCGCCGCGAATTTTCTATGCGCCGCCATGATGGCATCGAAACGAAAGCCTTGCGGTGTTTGGGCGCGTTGCAATCCGTCGCGCGGAACGGTTTTCCAATGGCCGTCCGTTTCCGTCTTCAACGTATCGGCAACAGGCAAAAGCGGAATGGCCCCCTCAGCGCCATTTTCGAGCGCGGCGATCACGCGATCGATCAACGCGCGCGAAACAAGCGGACGTGCCGCGTCGTGGATCAAAACGAAATCTGCACGATGCACCGCGAGCGTGTTCAAGCCGTGGAATACGGAATGGCGACGTGTATCGCCGCCCGCGACAGGGTTGAGCAACGTCAGGCCGCGCGTCGTCTCGCGATAAAGCGGTTCCTGATCGACACCGATCACGATCTGCGTCGCCACGATGTCTTGGCGATGTGCGAATGCCTGGATCGAACGCCGCAAGACCGGCATGCCGCCCAACGCCTGATACTGCTTGGGCATGGTGCCACCCGCGCGCGTTCCAGATCCGGCGGCGACAATCAGAAGGGCAATGCGCGACATGGACTCCTGATAGGCGGCGGCGAAGCCGGGGGTCAACGCGTCGCGACTGAAAGCGCTTGGCTATTTCGACAATATGCTCATAATATTAGCATGAATTTATTTGCCTATATTTTGAGCATACGAAATGACGCCAGCCCCTGACGAACGCCCAATCTCCTCTGGCCACTTGGTGGCACTGCTACCGATGCCGGTCCTGTTGGTCGGTGAAGACCTGCGCATCCAGGCCGCCAATCCTGCCGCGGAGCAGTTTTTTGCGTCCGGCGTCGGTTTGCTCACGCGTATGCGGTTGGACGAAATCGTGCCGTTCGGCAGCCCAGTGCTTCAACTGATCGCGCAGGCGATGGACCGCGGCGCGTCGGTGGGTGAACGGGATGTCGATCTGTCGATGCCGCACCATGGCGATCACACCGCGGACGTTGTGGTTACGCCAGCATCCGACACGGACAACACAGTGGTTGTGACGCTCCATGAGCGCAGCATTGCGCAACGTCTTGATCGACAGCTTCTGCATCGCGGCGCCGTTCGTTCGCTGCACGGCATGGCCGCAGTTCTCGCGCATGAGATTAAGAACCCGCTCGCCGGAATTCGTGGCGCGGCGCAACTGCTCGAAGAAGTCGTTCCGCGCAACGATCGCAATCTCACGCAACTTATCTGCGTGGAGTCCGATCGCATCCGCAACCTTGTTGATCGTATGGAAGCATTCGGCGATCGGCGTAACTTTCTCCGTTCACCGGTCAACATCCACGAGGTTCTCAACCGCGTCCGACAGGTTGCGAAAACGAGTTTTGCGAAGAATGTGAAATTCGTGGAGGTGTTCGATCCTTCGCTGCCTCCGATGTTAGGCGATCAGGATCAGCTCATCCAGATATTCATGAATCTCGTTCGCAATGCGAGCGATGCCGTGCCGGAACACGGCGGCGAGATCACGCTTACCACCGGCTATCGTCCCGGCTTCCGCGTCGTTGAAGGCAATTCCGGCACGCGGCTTTCGCTGCCGCTGGAAATTACCGTGCGAGACAACGGTCCCGGCGTTTCAGCCGATCTGCTGCCTTACATCTTCGATCCCTTCGTGACGACGAAACAAAACGGTTCGGGGCTCGGCCTTGCACTGGTTGCCAAGATCGTTGGTGACCATGGCGGCGTCATCGAATGCGAAAGCGCAAATGCGCGAACGATTTTTCGTGTGCTGTTGTCGAAAGCCGACGACGGAAGAGGAGTCTAGTATGCCGAACGGCACCATTCTCATCGCCGACGACGACGCCGCGATCCGCACTGTACTTCATCAAGCGTTGGGTCGCGCTGGCTATGATGTTCGGACGACGGCGAACGCCGCAGGCCTCTGGCGATGGGTTTCCGCGGGCGAGGGCAATCTCGTCATCACCGACGTCATTTTGCCCGATGAAAACGGGTTCGATCTGATCCCGCGCATCAAACGCATTCGGCCGGAATTGCC
>DASZML010000126.1:0-2912 GCA_035551875.1 Rhizomicrobium sp. | reverse complement strand
TCGTGGATGCCGTGAAAATTCCGGTGATTGCAGCGGGCTCCATCGTCGATGGCCGAGGATTAGCCGCAGCGCTCGCACTTGGTGCGCAAGGCGTATGGATGGGCACGCGCTTCATCGCTGCGACCGAAGCTCACGCGGGTGGTCTCTACAAGCAGGTGATCGTGGATGCGGGCGACGAAGACACCGTCATCACCCGCTCCTATTCCGGCAAGCCGATGCGCGTGTTCCAGAACGAATGGACGAAGGATTGGGAAGCGCGGCCGCAGGATATCCAGAAATTCCCGGCGCAGGCGATGCTGTCGTCGCAGGCCGGCGTGATGGGCGGCATCGGAGGGCAGATCGAAGGTCTTTCGCGCGAACGCTCAGCCTTCGCGATGGGCCAAGGCGCAGGCGGCATTCATGATGTGAAGCCCGCCCGCAAAATCATCGCCGAGATTATGGACGAAGCCGAAGCTGTGATCTCGCGGATGGCAGCACTCGCCCGCGCGCACGCCTAAAGATATTTCACAACCAAATGCCCGAGTACCGCTAGGCCGAAGATGGCTATGGCGACGCCCGACGAGTGGTTGATGATGCGCATCACGCGCGCGTCGATCTTGGTGTGCAGATGGCCGATGACTTCCGATAGCGCAAACCACCACAGCGCGGAACCGGCAAACACGGCTGCTACGACAATTGCAGCCTGAATAAATGTCGGCTGCACATTGGCAAGGCCCGTAAGCCCCGTGAACATCGCCGCGAAGCCGAACATTGTGGCGGGGTTCGTCATCGTCAGCGCAAATGTCGAAACCGTCAGCCGCATGAGCGATGATGGCTCCATCGCGCGCTCTTTGTTTTCTTCCTTGAGGTTAGGGTCCGGCAATGTGACGTACGTATGGATACCGAATGCTAGCAGAAGGATTCCACCGACGACTTGCAGGTAGAGCGAATAACCTTCGATCCATTTGGAAACTGCGGTAACGCCAAACCCGATGACGGTCGCGAACACGCCATCGCCGAACGCTGCACCCAAGCCCGCCATGAATCCGTTGAGCGTACCGAACGCCAATGTGCGCCGGATGCAAATGAGATTGACTGGGCCGATGGGCGCCGCCGCGATCAGCCCCATCACGATGCCGGAAATGACCAGCGCGATATAATTCACGCGATCTCGACCACGATGCGTCCGCGTACCTTGCCGGCCAGAATGTCTTCGGCAGCGCTCTGAACCTCAGCGAGTTTGATCGTTTTGGTCATGGCGTGAAGCTTCTTCACGTCGAGATCGCGGGCAAGGCGATGCCACGCCTGCAACCGCCGCGCGTAGTTGATCTGCACCGAATCGACCCCCAACAGTGAGACGTTGCGCAGAATGAACGGAGCCACGCTCGTGGGCAAATCCATTCCGCCTGCTAGTCCACAGGCAGCAACCGCACCGCCATATTGAGTCGATGCGATAACATTTGCGAGCGTCTTCGAACCGACGCTATCGACGGCGCCCGCCCACCTTTCTTTGCCGATCATACGCGGCTCGCCGGATAGCTCCGCGCGCGGGACGATCTCCGAAGCGCCCAACGACTTGAGATAAGCTTCTTCTTCTACCCTGCCTGTCGATGCGATCACGCGATAACCGAGCTTCGCCAAAATCGCGACGGCGACAGACCCAACGCCACCTGCGGCACCGGTGACAATGACCGGCCCGCGATCCGGCGTGATGTGCGCATCTTCCAGCGCCAGCACGCACAGCATCGCGGTGTAGCCTGCCGTGCCGATCGCCATCGCTTCCGCCGGCGTGAATTCTTTCGGCAACGGAATAAGCCAATCGCCTTTCACGCGTGCGACTTCGGAATAGCCGCCGAAATGCGTTTCGCTAAGGCCATAGCCATTCAACACGACCTTGTCGCCAGTTTTGAATTTCGGATTGCTTGATTGCGCGACGGTGCCCACAAGATCGATGCCGGGAATCATCGGAAATTTCCGTACCACGGGCGAACGTCCCGTGAGCGCCAAGCCATCCTTGAAGTTGAGCGTCGAATGCGAGACCTCAACGACAACATCCCCGTCCATCAGATCGTTCAGCCCAAGTTCGGTAATCTCAGTTCTCTGCGGTCCATCTGTCTTGGTGATGAGGATGGCTTTGAAACGATCTTTCATGGTGCTGGCACTTTCGATGCAGGAGTGCTGATGAAAATTTGGCGTGGCGCGAAAACCACAGGAATTCGTCCGCTTCGTCAAGCTTTGCTTCGGAATTGCAGCGAACGCACTGTCAAGCCTCGACTGTGCCTGAACGCGGGAACAAGCTTTCGTTCATAACAGTTGGGAGAGAATAGACGCGCAAGGAAACGGCAGAAGCGTCTTTTAAGAGGCGAGCGAACGATGAGTGGGCTTGAGTTAAGATTGCGGGGATATCGTCTCACCACGGCGGAAATTCTTTATCACATGCCGGATCATCCAGCCGTGCTTCAAACTTTCATCTGGCAGGAACTCGACGTCGCGCCAAAGTTTCCGGTACTGAACAAGTTTCTGCATTTCTGGGAAGTGAGTATCGAAGGACGGCTGCATTCCGTGCGCATAGCTGCGCGCGGACTGATCTCAGACGCCGAACTCAAGATGCACGGTGGCGAATTCAGTCTGCATTAGGTTCGAGCGTTTCAACGAACCTGATCGGCTGGCCCTTTGAGGCGAGCGTCAGCTCGTGATCGCGCATGATGGTCTGGCCGCGGATGATGGTGGCGACCGGCCATCCGGTCGTGGTCATGCCATCGAACGGCGTCCAGCCGCAGCGCGACGCGATCCACGAATTTTCGATTTTCCGTTTCAGCTCCAAGTCGACAATGGTGAAATCCGCATCGTAGCCGAGCGCGATGCGCCCCTTAGAAGCGATGCCGAAGATGCGTGCTGCGCCGGCGCTCGTCAGATCGACAAAGCGTTCCAGC
>DASZML010000125.1:0-9712 GCA_035551875.1 Rhizomicrobium sp. | reverse complement strand
CTAGGCGACCGCATCGTTGTCATGGGGGCGCGGGACGACACGCTTTCGCAGTTCGCGGTCGATCTCCTGAAATCCATTGCAACCCACTTATAATGGTCGCCACATCCTAACCCGTTGGCCGAAGCGATGATTTCGGGCAACGCTCGTCGGGTTTTCGGCATGAATGCCCCGGCATCGCCGCAATTCGTCTCAAAATTTTGCTAGAGTTTGTGCGTTTTTGGGGTGGCACCTGCGGTTCTCGCGAGGTGTTTCTCGCGTGGAGGTATTTCGATGTTGTGGTGGTGGATTGCGCCTGCGGCTGTCGCGGTTTTGGGCGTGTTGGTGCTTCTGCGTGGCATTGGCCATATGGGTGGCGGCGAAGTCGGTAGGGGTGGTGTGCATGTTGCAGCCGGGGGCGCGCTTGGAGCCGTGGGTTTTGCGCTTGCGCTTCTGGCACTCAACACACAGATGTACGCGCGCCTCACGAATGAGAGCCAAGTGGCCGACGTGATCGTTAAGGCGATCGATCCTGCGAACGGCAAATATCTCGTCACCATCAAGCGCCTCGATCTCCCGGGCGTGACGCAAACCTGTGTGCTGCAAGGCGATGAATGGATCATCGAGGGTCGCGTGCAGAAGTGGCAGCCCTGGGCGAATGTGGTTGGATTGGATTCGACCTATGTGCTCGAGCAGATCGCCAACAAATATTACACCGCCGAACGCGGCAACGGAAAAACGATCACCGCGTGCGACCTCAAGGGCGACAAGCCGCAGGTCGATCAATATGTACCGGGCTCATGGCTCTCATGGCTCGCGAACCACGCCTACACGGAACAGCGCCGTTTCGGTTCCGCGAACTATATGCCACTTGCCGATGGCGCAATATATCGCGTGGTGATGACGCAAGCGGGCCTCAACGCGCAACCGTCGAACGACGCCGCGCAGAAGGCCAATGCGTCCCGTCCGAACGGCGAATAAACGACAGTCGCCATCGCGCGGGCAGGGTGATAGACACCCGCGCGATGGCCCCCCCGCTAATCATCCTCAAAGAAATCTCGGTTCGCTTTGGCAATACGCAGTTGCTAGATGGCGCGGAATTGTCTGTGAGTGCAGGCGAGCGGTTATGTCTTGTTGGGCGCAATGGTTCCGGCAAATCCACGTTGCTGAAGATCGCGGCAGGAATGTTGGAGCCGGATGGCGGATCGCGCTTCGCACAGCCTGGCGCAATCGTTCGTTATTTGCCGCAAGAGCCAAATCTTGCGGGATTTACCAATGTGCGAGCGTATGTCGAGGCAGGCCTTGGTGAAGGCTATGACCCAAACCGGACCTTCTATCTTCTCGGCAAGTTGGGACTGACCGGCGCGGAAGACCCGTCGCATCTTTCGGGCGGTGAAGCGCGCCGCGCGGCTTTGGCGCGAACCTTGGCGCCGAGTCCGGACATTCTTCTTCTGGATGAACCAACAAACCATCTCGACTTGCCGGCGATCGAATGGCTGGAGGAAGAGTTATCGGCGATGAACGCGGCCATCGTGCTCATCAGCCACGACCGGCGCTTTCTGGAAAATCTTTCGCGGGCGACCGTCTGGCTCGATCGCGGCAAGACGCGGCGGCTGGAACGCAGTTTTGCATCGTTCGAAGGCTGGCGCGATCAGGTTCTCGAGCAAGAAGAGATCGGGCGCCACAAGCTCGACCGCAAGATCGCGATGGAAGAGGATTGGGTGCGCTACGGCGTTTCCGGGCGGCGCAAGCGTAACGTCAAGCGCCTGTCGCTTCTCCACGGCATGCGCCAGGGGCGCCGGGAGCAAATACGCGTCGCGGGACAGGTTAAACTCGAGGCGGCGGAAGCCGAAGACGGTGGCACGCGCGTTATCGACGCTAAAAAAATTGCCAAAGCGTTTGGCAACAAGCACGTCGTGTCGGATTTTTCGATCCGCATCCTGCGGGGAAATCGCATCGGTGTTGTTGGCGGCAACGGCGCGGGCAAGACAACTCTTGTGAATATGCTGGTGGGCAAGCTCAAACCAGACGCTGGCAACGTGAAGATCGGCACCAATATCCGCATGGCTGAGCTTGAGCAGAACCGTGACGGCCTCGATGCTGAAACGATGGTGTCAGCGGTATTGACCGGCGGTAGTGGCGACATTGTCCATGTCGGCGGAGAAGCCCGACATGTCGTGAGCTACATGAAGGACTTTCTCTTCACGCCGGCGCAGGCCCGCACACCGGTGAAAGTATTGTCAGGCGGCGAACGTGCGCGATTGCTGCTCGCGAAAGTTCTGGCGATGCCGTCCAATCTTCTGGTGCTGGATGAACCGACCAACGATCTAGATCTGGAAACGCTCGACCTTCTGGAAGAGATGATCGCGAATTATCCGGGTACTGTGATTGCTGTGAGCCACGATCGCGATTTCCTGGATCGCGTCGCAACGAGCGTGCTGATGGCCGAGGGCGAGGGCCGCTTCGTCGAATATGCGGGCGGCTATTCTGACATGCTCGCGCAGCGCGGTTATGGCGTGGAGGCGAAAGAAGCGCCTAAGACTAAAACACCCAAATTATCCGAACCGAAAATACGGGCGAATTCTAACGCGCCGGTCCGCAAGCTTTCCTTCAAGGACAAGCACGCACTGGATATGCTTCCGGCGAAGATCGCGAAGCTCGAAAAAGACATCGGCGCGTTGCAAACGGAGATGTCCGACGCAACGCTCTATGCGCGCGATCCTAAGAAGTTCGATAGCATCTCGAAGAAAATGAAAGCCGCGCAGGAAGAACTCGAGGCCTCTGAACAACAGTGGCTAAAACTCGAAATGCTTCGCGAGGAAATCGAGACCTAGAGCGCGACCTTGCGCTTGCACAGAGCGATTAGCGCCGGCCGGTCGAGAACATGCAGACCAGTATGATTCAGTTCCACATATTTCATCTTGCGCCAGCGCGACAGTTTTCGGTTCACCGCTTCGCGCGATGCACCGACGAGATGCGCGAGATCGGACTGGTTGTAGATGATGCGCCCATTAGCGCCTTCATCCAGCAGCAGTCGTGCAAGGCGTTTGCCCAAATCCATCGATGAGGTGCGCTCAACGAGGGCATCGGTGTCACGCAAGCGGCGCGCCATAACACCAAGGAGCGCCATAGCCGCGCCCGCTTCTTCAGCGAGCGCATCTGTGACAAGCTTTCGGTCAATGCGCACCAATTCGCACTTGCGTGTGGCGCGTGCGTCTGCCGAGCGGGGCGATCCATCTAACACACCCATTTCGCCGATGACGGTGCCGGCGCCCAACCTCGCGATGAATACGGTTCGGCCATCCATGCCCTCGATGGTGACTTCGACTTCGCCGACGATAATTGCGTACGCCGCATCCGATGCATCGTCGCGGCTGAAGATTTTCGCGCCTTTCATCAGCTCGACATGTGCGCCGCTCTCCGCGAGCGCACGGCGGCGTGCGGGCGAAAGCACCGCAAAAACCGGATTGCGCGCGAGCATATCGCTCACCTTGGTTGTCATCGGCCTGATCCCGGCTGCGTGCCGGGTCTCCATAGAGGGGCTGCTATTTACCCTTTCTATTGACCAAAAGGGACCTAAAGCAAAGATGCGGTGCCGGAAAAGCTGGGTTTTTTCTCAATTTGCGACGTCGGCCAGGGCACGCCCATCAGCCAAAACTGTGCGTGTGATCACACACGAGGGGGCGAAACGACGCCTAAGTGGTTGGAACATAAAGAAGAATGAGACAAAATGACTTTCACGTGAGTCGCACGGAGTGCGGGAAAGCCCTGAAAACAGGCACTTGTTGTGTGATCAGATTGTATTGAACTTGACACCCCCTAGGATCATGTTTCGCATGCATTCGAAATCACTCGGATGCCGAAGAGTTTTTTGGGCGGGATTAAATCCAATGGCTAATAACGGTCTCAACAAGCGCAAGATCTGGATCGGCGCATCGGTCTTGGCTTTGGCTGCAGCGGGCGTGCTCTTGCTCGGCCCGAACTTCCCGCCGAACGGCAAAGAGACGGCGGGTACGATCGTTCCGGCAAGCCGCTATCATGCTCAGCAAGTCGGTGGTGCGGACGTTCAGCTTGGCGACCAGAGCGCTGCGCAAGATATGCAACGCGGTGTCGATCAGCAGAATGCGCCAACGGATGCGGCTTCACGTGGTGATGCAGCCTCGCGCGGCGATGCGGCTTCGCGTGGTGATGCAGCCTCGCGCAATGACGCGGCTTCTCGTGGCGACGCAGCTTCCCGCGGTGATGCGGCTTCGCGCAATGACGCGGCTGCTCGTGGCGACGCAGCTTCTCGTGGCGACGCAGCTTCTCGTGGCGATGCGGCTTCGCGTGGTGATGCAGCTTCGCGTGGTGACGCGGCTTCGCGTGGTGACGCGGCTTCTCGCGGCGACGCGGCTTCTCGCGGTGACGCAGCTTCTCGCGGTGACGCAGCTTCGCGTGGTGACGCGGCTTCTCGCGGTGACGCGGCTTCGCGTGGCGACGCGGCTTCGCGTGGCGACGCAGCTTCTCGCGGTGACGCGGCCTCGCGTGGCGACGCAGCTTCCAAGGGCAATGCAGCTTCGCGTGGCGATGCGGCCTCTCGCGGTGACGCGGCTTCGCGTGGCGATGCAGCTTCGCAAGCCAGTCAGCAATAACCAACCAATTTTCAACGATAAAGCAGCCGCTGGAGCGATCCGGCGGCTGTTTTTTCTTGCCCGAATTTGCCAATGTGACACCCGGGGACGGTTTATAGGGGCAGACATTGAAGGCGGGCGTTGCGTTTTGCTTGGCGGCGCTGGTGTCTATCGGGACGCCGGGGTTGTTTTCCCAGGCTTTGGCTGACGATGTTGGGCTAACCCAAATCAAAACGCCGGATCTTCAGCTCCTCTATTACGATCCCGAAGAGGCTTATCTCACTCCCTATATCGGCCGCGCCTACGAAAATTCTTTTGCCTATCAGAAAAAATTGTTCGACTGGACGCCGTGGGATCGGCCAACCGTCTATTTGCGGGATTTGTCGGATGACGGCGTGGCCATCGTACATTCGGCGCCGACGAGTGGCCTGACAGTCGATATTGCCCCCGACAGCACGACCTTCGAGACGTTCACGCCGGGCGAACGATTCTTCACCCTCATGAACCATGAGCTGGTTCATGTTGCTACTCTTGATGTGTGGAACGATCAGGACGCGTGGTGGCGCAATCTCTTCCACGGCAAGGTACGGCCGGAGACCGACCATCCCGAATCAATTCTCTACAGTTACCTTACCCAGCCGCGTTCAGATGTGCCGCGTTGGTACCTAGAAGGTAGCGCCGTGTTCATGGAAACTTGGATGGGCGGTGGCCTTGGCCGCGCACAGGGCGGCTTTGACGAGATGGTGTTCCGCGCGATGGTGCGCGACAACGCGCGTTTCTACGACCCCGTCGGCCTCGAATCGGAAGGCAACGCCGTCGACTTCCAGGTTGGCGTGAACGATTATTTGTATGGCACGCGCTTCGATTCCTATCTCGCGCTGACGTATGGCCCCGAAAAGCTCATCGCATGGCTCAAGCGCGGCAAGGACAGCAAGGCGTATTACGCAAGCCAGTTCGAGAAAGTCTTCGGCAAGCCCCTCGAAGTCGCGTGGGCCGATTGGATCGCGTTCGAGCATGAATTCCAGAAGAAGAATCTCGAAGCGGTTGCGAAATTTCCCGTCACACCGGTAACGCGGTTGACGCCCAATCCACTCGGCTCCGTCGCGCGCACCTTCTACAATCCGCACAACGACAGCCTCATCACGGCTGTGCGGCCGCCGGGACTGATTGCCGGCATCGCCGAGATTTCGCTCAAAGACGGCAGCACGAAGATCCTCAAGAAAATCAAAGGGCCATCGCTCTATCTCGTGACGTCGCTCGCCTACGATCCGGTTACCAACAAGGCGTATTACACCACCGATAATTATCGCTGGCGCGATATCATGGAGTTGGATGTCGCAACGGGCCAGACGCGCATGCTGTTGCAGGATGCACGCATTGGCGATCTCGCTTTCGACAACCAGGACGGGTCGGTGTGGGGCGTCCGCCACGAGAACGGGCTCGATTCACTTGTCCGCGTGAAGTCCGATTTTTCTGGTTGGGACCGGATTATCACATTCCCATACGGGACCAATGTTTCCGATCTCGATGTTTCCCACGACGGGACCAAACTCTGTGCGACGATCAGCGAGATCAACGGCGAGTCTCGATTAGACGTCTTCAACGTGCAGGAATTATTTGATCGCAAAGTCGAAGCAATCGCGACGTTGAAGCTCGGTCAATCTATCCCGGAAAACGGAACGTTCTCTCTGGACGGTAAATCCATCTATGTGTCGTCCTACTACACCGGTGTGTCGAACATTTATCGCTTCGACATTGCGAGCCAGAAATACGACGCAATGTCCAACGCGGCAACCGGCTTCTTTCTGCCGCTGCCAATGAAAGACGGATCGCTGATCGTTTACGAATATACGGGCGGCGGATTTCAGCCGGTCCGAATCCAACCTAAGCCGTTGACAGATCTCAGCAGCGTCACGTTCCTTGGCGCGGAAGTCGCCGAGAAGCACCCCATAGTTACAACTTGGGGTGCCGGCTCGCCCGCGAAAATCCCGTTCGAATCGATGATCACAGAGCAAGGGGTCTACGATCCCGAACACGAAATGATGTGGGACGGGTCTTATCCGATCGTTGCCGGCTTCAAGGGGCATGTCGCCGTTGGCTGGCATTTCCAGTTTGAAGACCCGCAGGCTTACGATCGTTTTCTGGCGGACATTAGCTATTCGCCGGCCAGCGACCTGCCGCATGGGCAAGAGCTGCATGCCACACTGGCTTGGAGCAACCTCTACTGGCACGTCACCTATCGACACAACAACGCGGATTTCTACGATCTCTTTGGTCCCACGGAGCGAAGCCGCAAAGGCGATGCGCTTCTGATCGGCTATCTCGATATTCCGATATATGATCTGCCGCGGCGTATGGATATCACATACGATCTCGATCTTTTTTCGGGCTTGGATACGCTGCCTGGCGCGCAAAAAATTCAGGGCAACGATCGAAACATCGCCGAATTTAAGGTCGGCCTCGATTATTCAGACATCACCAAATCGCTCGGCGCGGTCGATAATGAAGAGGGCTATCACGTCTACGCCAAGTTCGAAGAGGACTACGCGCACAATCAGGCCTATTCGAAACTCTACGCCGGCTTAGACTTCGGATTTGCGCTGCCTTGGGGCCATTCGTCCGTATGGATGTACAATGCGGCCGGCGGTTCTCTCGGCAACCGGAGCAATGCGCTCGACTATTTTTTCATGGGCGCCTTCGGGAACAATTTTGTCGACGATCGTGAGGTCAAGCGCTATCGCGATTACGACAGTTTTCCGGGTTTGCCGATCGACGATTTTTCCGCGCGATATTTCTTCAAGTCGACCGGTGAGTTTAACTTCCCGCCGATCCGTTTCGACGACTTGGGCAACGAGGCCTTCTATGTGAGTTCCGTGCGGCCCGCCCTGTTCGGCGGCGTCTTGCTGACCGATGTCGGAGACGGAAATGCCCACGCCGCGGAAGATCTAGGCTTCCAGTTGGACTGGAATTTCACCGTTGCCGTGCGGCTGCCCATGACCCTTTCAATCGGCGATGCCATCGGCGTCGAAAACAACCACGTTCGCCGCAACGAAATCATGGTGTCATTGAAGATACTGTAGCGTTCAGGCAGATTGCAGCGCGACGCGCCAGGTCTGCCGCCGGATGCACTCACATTTCGCCATCGAAGCGGCTTTGGGATTCGGTCCCATCATCCTGTTTTTGCTTGGGCTACTTTATCTCGACAGTTTCAAGCTCGTGGATTTAAAGACAGTTGCGCTTGTCGTGCTCGCCGGCGCGGCCATGGCGATCGCCAGCTACTTCCTGAGCGGTCCGGTCATGGATCTCACGCATCTGAACTATCCCCATTATAGCCGCTATCTCGCGCCCGTGTTGGAAGAGTGTCTCAAAGCAGCGGTGTTGATCTTTCTGTTCTGGCGCAACCGCATCGGATTCATGGTCGATGCGGCGATCCTGGGCCTTGCGGTCGGCGCCGGTTTCTCGCTGTTCGAAAATGTTTACTACGCTTACGTGTTTCCTGAAGCGAATATCGGCGTGTGGATGGTGCGTGGGCTCGGCACTGCGATCATGCATGGCGGGGTTGCGGCGATCTTCGGGGTTACGGCGCAGGGCATCTCGGAACGTCATGCCCGCTTTCAGATTCTGAACTACATTCCGGGACTGATCCTCGCTATCTCGCTTCACTCTATATTCAACCAATTCACGCAATGGCCCATTCCTTCGGCGGCTGCCACAGTCATCGTGCTACCGATGGTGTTGCTTTTCATATTCGACAAGAGCGAGCATGAGGTTCACGACTGGCTCATCCATGATTACGAATCGCATGAGCATTTGCTCGCCGATATTCGCAACGGCACATTTGCGCACAGTGAAGGCGGCCGGTTCATCACCGATCTTGCATCGCGGTTTAGTGATGAAACGGCGTCCGACATTTTCGAATATCTCAGCCTTCACACCGAACTGGTACTGCAGGCCGAAAAGCTTTTGCTAGCGCGCGAAAGCGGCGAGATGTTGGACGTTGGCGACGACGTCCGTTACGAGTTCTATAATCTTCACGCACTGGAGCAGAAGATCGGAAAAACGGCGATGCTGACGATTTGGCCGCATCTAAAATTCAGCCATCAGGAATTGTGGGAATTGCACGAACTCGAAGGGCACTCCCGTCACGGCTAACCTGCACGAAGAATTCATTCGGTTGGCGCGTACGCTGTCGTAGAATGGCAAGCCTCATGTTCTCTGCGTGTCCTTTGCGAATTCTCTTATTGGTGCCAGCTGTTTTTGCCGCGCTCTTCGCAACCGCGTCTGTGTCTGCACAAGACCAAGGTACGCGCGAATTCACCGAATGCTCCCAAAACTGCCCAGCGATGATCGCGATTGCCGCGGGCAAGCTCAAAATGGGGAGCCCGGCCAGCGAAGCAGGGCGCTACGACAATGAAGGCCCGCAGCATTATGTTTCGGTCAAAGCCTTCGCGATCGGCAAGTTCGATGTAACGAGCGAACAGTTCCGGCAATTCTTGCGCGAAACCTCCTATCAGCCGAAGCCATGCGATGCGCGTCTCGGTCTTGGGTGGCGCTCCTTCGGCCATGGACTTGTCTATCCCCCAAGTGAAGTCGAGCCGCTGAAATGGCCAGCGGTGTGTCTAGATTGGCGCGATGCGGAAGCCTATATCGCATGGCTGAACAACAAGGTGCGCGAAGAGCATCCGTCGATCGGTGGACGCAGCGGACCATATCGTTTGCCGACGGAAGCCGAATGGGAATATGCCGCGCGCGCCGGCACGACCACGTCGCGATGGTGGGGCAACGACATCGGCAGCGGAGAGGCCAACTGCAACGGTTGCGGCAGCCGCGCTGACAATCAGGAATTGGTCGAAGTCGATCAGACGAAACCCAATCCTTGGGGCCTTTACGGCGTGCTCGGAAACGCGTGGCAATGGACAGCCGACTGTTGGCATAAAAGCTATGTCGGCGCGCCCGCCGATGGCCGCGCTTGGGCGGAACCGAACTGCGCCAAGCATGTGCTGCGCGGCGGATCGTGGGACAATGTGCCGATCTTCATCCGCTCTGCCGCGCGCGCGGGCGGTGTTGCGGATGGTGGTGAATATGACTATTCGACACTCGCCGGTTTCCGTGTCGCGCGCGATCTA
>DASZML010000124.1:0-4833 GCA_035551875.1 Rhizomicrobium sp. | reverse complement strand
TTCTCCGCGGTTCGGCGTCCTCGATCCACCTTAGGTGCGATCTCGGCTTCTCCACGGTTCGTCGTGCAAGCGTTCAAAGCCCGTTCAGGGCGAGGGCGGATTCAGAAATTCAACATCGTCGTGTTCCGTCATTTCGGTTGGTAATAACTCGCGCAGAGCCGCAGAGGACAAACGTTTTTCACGCGGAGGCGCAGAGACACGGAGGTTCTTTCTTTGCCGATAGAATTGAGCGTCGGATGTTTCGTCGACCGGGCTTCGCCCGGTCAAAAACTATCGCTACAACATGCATGGATGCCGAAGACGATTAAAAAACTCCGCGTCTCCGCGTGAGTCAAAAACTACGCGGTTCTGCGTGAGATTTTCTTTGCGCTAAACAAAAAGCCCGCGGGGTTGAGCCGCGGGCGCAATTCGAGATGTGCGGGAAATGTACAGGTCGACCGTGACGGTGTCAAGTATTCCTATTCGAAGGAATTACTAGGTTAAGCCCTTGATGAGGGTTGCTTTTCCGAAGGCCGCGCAATTTTGATGCGCGCAGAAAATTATTTTTGGGCGATCCGCTGCCCTGTTAGTGCCGAAATCTACGCCGCGCTCAAGCTAATCGCCGACACCGCGCGGTTCACGTCCGCGTGGTAATCCGTCATCAGCGTTTCGGTGATCCGGCCAGGCTTGAATTTGTAGGGACCGATCTCCGCCACCGGCGTCACTTCCGCGGCGGTGCCGGTGAGGAAGCATTCGCTGAAGCCACTCAGTTCTTCCGGCTTGATGTGGCGTTCGATCACCGGGATCTGGCGCGCGCGCGCCAGCGCCATCACCGATTGGCGCGTGATGCCGTTGAGGAAGCAATCCGGCGTCGGCGTCAGCAGCTTGCCATCCTGCACGAAGAACACATTCGCGCCGGTCGCTTCGGCGACATAGCCGCGATAGTCGTACATCAGCGCATCGTGCAGGCCGTCGGCTTCGGCTTCGTGCTTGGAGATGGTGCAGATCATGTAGAGACCCGCGGCCTTCGCAGCCGTCGGAGCGGTATCGGGCGCAGGACGGCGCCAGCGCGAGATGCCGAGGCGGATGCCTTTCATCTTCTCTTTCGCATCGAAATACGAACCCCATTGCCACGCGGCAATAGCAACGTGAATCTGATTGGCCTGACCGGCGACGCTCATCTGCTCGCTGCCACGCCACACGACGGGACGAACATAAGCGTTGGTGAAGCCCTGCGTCTCGCAAGCCTGGACCGACGCTTCGTTAATCTGCCGTTCGGTGAACGGGATCGTCATGTCGAGGATGCGTGCCGACTCGAACAGCCGCGATGTGTGCTCCTCGAGCTTGTAGATGCGTCCTGAATACATGCGCTCGCCCTCGAACACGCTCGATGCGTAATGCAGGCCGTGCGTCAGAACGTGGACCTGCGCGTCGCGCCAGGGAATGAGCTTGCCGTCGAACCAGAGCTTTCCGTCGCGGTCGTCGAAGGGGATGAGATCGGCCATAAGAACCTCGTTTACGCTGCTATTCTAACGGGCTTGCACCCGGCGCGGACGCAGCCTAATCAGTCAGTATGTCTGACGTAAAACCGGCCGACGGGCGGGCGCCTGCGTCCCCATTATATCTTCGCGACGAAGAATTGAAGCAGGGCGTTGACCTGCTCTTCTTCGCCTTCGCCGATGTGTTCGCCGCCGGCGAGAGCCATCTGCGCGCCGCCAATCTGGGACGCGCCCATCGCCGCGCGCTCTATTTCATCGCGCGCAATCCGGGGCTTTCGGTGGCCGAGCTGCTCGCGATCCTGAAGATCACCAAGCAAAGTTTGAACCGCGTTCTGAACGATCTTCTCAAGGACGAGTTTGTGGAACGCAGAGCCGGTATGCAGGACAAGCGCACGCGGCAACTGCGCCTCACCGAGAAGGGTCTCAAACTGGAAAGCGCGTTGTGGGATGCGCAGCGCCCGCGGCTGGTACGTGCGTTTCGCGACGCGGGACCGGATGCGGTCGCGGGCTTTCGCCGCGTGCTGGCGGGACTTGCCGGGCCGGAACGCGCACGGCGTATCGGGGGCATGCGATGAACGCGCCGGGATTGGGTATCGAAGCGCCGCATCTTCTCGTGATCGACGATGACGAGCGCATCCGTTCTCTGCTGCAACGTTATCTGACATCGAATGGCTATCGCGTGAGTGTTGCGTCCAGCGCCGAAGAAGCGCGCGCACTGATGAAGAGCATGGCGTTCGATCTTCTCGTCGTGGATCGTATGATGCCCGGCGAGAACGGATTGGATCTGGTAAAGTCCATCCGCGCGACGATGCCTGCGCCGGTCCTCATGCTGACGGCGATGGGCGATGCGCAGGATCGCATCGCCGGTTTTGAGAACGGCGCGGACGATTACCTGCCCAAGCCGTTTGAACCGCGTGAATTGATCTTGCGTTGCGCAGCCCTTTTGCGCCGCGCCGCGCCGGTGGCCACCTCGCCGCACACAACCGTGACGATGGGCGCTGCCGTATTCGATCCGGATCGCGGTGAACTGCGCCGTGCTGGCAAACCGGTGAAACTCACGACAGCCGAGAACGCGCTGCTCAAACTCTTCGCCGCGAATGCCGGACGCTCGTTCTCGCGCACCGAACTCTGCACCCGGTTGAACGTGGCGCTCGAACGCTCCATCGACGTGCAGGTCACGCGCCTGCGGCGCAAAATCGAGGACGATCCGAAACTGCCGCTCTACATTCAGACCGTGCGTGGCGTCGGCTATGTGCTCGTTCCCGATCGCGTGAGCTGACGATGCCGGGCATTCACCCGTATCAATTCGTGAAACGCCGCTGGTTGCCGCGCGGTCTTTTCGGCCGATCGCTTATCATCATTGTGGCACCGGTCGTGCTGCTGCAATGCATCGTGTCTTACGCGTTCTTCTCGCGCCACTACGATGTGATGACAGAGCGCATGGGCCGCGGCGTGGCATCCGACGTCGCGTTCCTCGTCAATCTAGAAGAAAGTTCGCAGTTTGGTACGGCGCGCCAACAGCTTCTGAATATGGCCGCGCGCAATCTTGGCTATGGCGTGAAGTTTTACCCCGGCCATAACCTGAGCAAACCCTACAAGCATCGCGCCGCCTATCTCAGCGGCCCACTGAACACGACCTTTCGCGAACAACTTGGCGAGAAGCATCCCTTCACGACGCGGTATGACGGCGATTTCGTCGATATCCAGGTCGAGGTGAAAGACGGCGTGATGGATTTGCGCGTGCCGCGCAAGCGCCTCACCGTTTCCAACGCCGACGTGTTCATTCTCTGGATGGTGGTGTCGTCACTGGTATTGCTCGCGGTGGCGATCCTGTTCTTGCGCAACCAGGTGCGGCCGATCGAGCGGCTTGCGAAGGCCGCTGAGAATTTCGGCAAAGGGCGACCGGTTGCGGATTTCCGGCCATCCGGTGCTGCAGAAGTACGCCGCGCCTCGCAAGCGTTCATCACCATGCGCGAGCGCATCGATCGCTACATCACACAGCGCACAGAAATGCTCGCGGCGATCAGCCACGATCTAAAGACACCGCTTACGCGGATGAAGCTCGAACTCGCGATGATGCCCGATGGAAAAGCGATGACCTCGGATGTCGCCGAGATGGAGCACATGCTGAACGAATATCTCGATTTCGCGCGGGGCGAAGGCGGCGAGGATGCCACGCCGTCCGACATAGCGAGCATCGTCCGCGAAGCCGCAGACGCTGCCGGTCGCGCGCGTAGCGCGAACAGTGAGACGCTCCGCGTAACAGCCGACGTTGGCACAGTGCTCACTGTGCGCCACGCCGCGCTGAAGCGTTGCGTAACCAACCTCGTCGACAACGCACTAAAGCACGGCAAGCATGTCGCTGTGTCGCTGGTTAGGAGCGAGCGCTTTGCCAGCATCAGCGTCGACGACGATGGCCCCGGTATTTCCGAAGCGCAGCGTGAAGAAGCATTCCGTCCGTTCCATCGTCTCGATCAGGGGCGCAATCTGCAAAGTGGCGGCAGCGGATTAGGGCTCGCCATCGCGCGCGACATCGCGCGTTCGCATGGCGGCGATATCATTCTTTCAACGAGCCCGATGGGCGGATTGCGCGCGGATCTCAGGTTGCCGCTTTAGGGCGCACGAACTTCGCGAGTTCTTCCAGCCGATTCAGATCGCCATCGATCTGCGCCATGGTCTTGGTCAAATCCTTATCGTCATCGAGCCACGCCGGAATCGCACGACCGAGGATCAAGGCGAAGCCAGCAGCGCGCGCGGAGACGAATTTCCCGGTATCGGCGGACGCCAATGTCAAAAGCCACGTCGCAGCGCGGATGAAATCGGCGCGCAATGTCAGCAACGTCAGCGGATCGAACTTCAACCCATTATAGAGCAATGCGAACGCGCGCTTGTGCGATGCGAGCACGTCGAACCACGCCATCGCGACATCGAATACGCGATCGCGTTCCGTCGCACCATCGGGCGAAAAGTGTTTCGCGGTTTCTGCGCCGAACTTTTCGAGCATCAAGCCGATCAACGCCTGCTTGCCGCCATCGAGCGATTGCAGCTGCGCCAACGGCACCTTCGCGGCCTTCGCGACATCGGCGAGTGTGAGCGTGCGCCAATCTTTCTTGGCGAGAAGTTTCAGCGCCGCATCGGCTAGTTTGGTATCGGATTTCGCCATACGCCGATATTACAGAATGCAGGCGTGCGCTCAAAATCCTTCGGCGGCCTGCCACAGCGAGAGTTCGTGCACGCTTGTGTTCAAGGCGGTGCGACAGTTCGATACAATTTCCGGCGTATCGCCAATCATTGACATGCCGTGCGCTGTGAGGCGCAATGCGTCGTTGCCATTTCGATTCATGCCATGACCGAG
>DASZML010000123.1:0-11009 GCA_035551875.1 Rhizomicrobium sp. | reverse complement strand
TTCGGTCAACCGGTCATCAAATCCATCGATCCGGCAATTTTCCGCTATCGCTATTTCACGCACTGCATGACGTGCACCTTCTGTAACGATCAATGCTGTTCCTACGGCGTGGACATCGACGTTGAGAATGTCGCGCGCATTGAAGCGCTGGGCCCGGATTTCGAAGCGTTCGTTGGCGTACCGCGCAGGAGCTGGTTCACAAAGCAACGCTGGAAGGATAAGGAATTTCCGGGTGGCGCGCAGGCACGCACACGCGCGAAGGACGGTGCTTGCGTGTTCCTCAATCGCAAAACCCGAGGCTGCAAAATTCACGCATATTGTCTCGAGAACGGTATCGACTATCACACACTGAAGCCGCTGGTGAGCATCCTGTTTCCACTCACTTTCGAAGGCGGCGCTCTGGTCGCGTCAGGCGAGCTGGAAGACAAATCGCTGATTTGTGTGGATCAAGGGCCTTGTGCCTATGACGGCGTACGCGGCGAGCTGGCGTATTATTTCAGCGAGGCCTTCGTGAGCGAAGTGGACGCCATACGCGCCAGACTAACCGAAGCAGCATAGTTGCTTTGCAGCCGCCGATCTGGATTTGCCGCCGCCCTTGTGGCCAATTGTGTTCATGAACGAACCCATCCGCATTCCGACATTCGCCGATATCCAAGCCGCTGCCGGTCGTATCGCGGGGCAAGCGGTGGTGACGCCGTTGCTGGAGTATCCCGCTTTGAATGCGCGGCTTGGCCGCCGGGTGTTTTTGAAGCCGGAAATTTTTCAGCGCACTGGCTCGTTCAAATTCCGCGGCGCTTACAATCGCATCTCGATCATTCCGGAGAGCGAGCGCGGCAAAGGCGTCGTTGCGTTCTCATCTGGCAACCATGCGCAAGGCGTTGCCGCTGCTGCCGCGCTATTCAAAATCCCGGCAACCATCGTGATGCCGATTGATGCGCCCCGCTCGAAGATCGACGGCACGAAATCGTACGGTGCGAAAGTCAACTTTTATGATCGCCGCAAAGAAGATCGCGAAGCGATCGCTGCAAAACTTTTGGCCGAAACCGGCGGCACGCTCGTCAGGCCTTTCGATGATCCCGACATCGTCGCAGGGCAGGGCACTGCCGGTATGGAAATGGTGCAGCAAGCCAAAGCACTTGGCGTTATGCTCGACCGCGTGTTCGTTCCATGCGGTGGTGGTGGAGTGACTGCCGGCGTGGCGCTCGCATTCGCAGCGCTCTCGCCGCAGACAAAAGTCGTTCCCGTCGAACCAACCGACTACGACGGTATGGGCCGTTCGTTGCGTGCGGGCGAGCGAACCGCGGCGCCCGGCAAAGCAGCATCGATCGCCGATTCACTTCAGGCGCCCATGCCTGGCGTCGCGCCGTTCGGCGCCGCGAAGGCGCTTTTGTCGGATGCGCTTGTTGTGGGCGACACAGAATTGTCACGCGCGGTCAGTTTGGCGTTTCGCATGTTGAAACTCGTGGTTGAACCCGGCGGCGCAGCCGGGCTCGCGGGCGCGTTAGAAACAGCCGGTCAAACATCGGATTCCGCTATCGGAATCTTGCTTTCCGGCGGCAACGCCGACCCGGAAACCATCATGCAGTGTTGCGCTGCGGTGCCACTTCCCTGATTTCCGCCGCGATCTTGGTAACCATGACGTTTACCGAGCTTTGCAACCTCCCGGCGTTTGGTTACAGTCCTAACAAATAAATAACATGTGGGCTGTGGGGGTCGAATGGGCGCGGGGAATACGGACGACGTACGTCGTTACGGTCGCATCGCACTAAGCATTGCCGCGACGCTTGTATTGGTTGGCTGTGGCGGCCTTGGGCTTCTGCCGTATCAAACCGATATCCAGAACACGAAATTCCATTCTTATAAGCAGGTCGTGGACGCTTACGAGCAGATCCAGCCCGGCGTGACCCGCGTTTCCGATCTTGGCACCTATGGTTTTGATGCCGCGTCGTCACCGAACGTCGAGATGCTGTCTTATCTCGGCGTGATCGAACGTTTCATGCCGCGCGACTCCATCAAGTTCGATGCGCTAGATCCTGCGGTGCAGGACTGCATCGACGCCCGAGATCGCTGTACGGCTTTCGTTTTCCGTCCTGAGCGTTTGCATCAGGAGCGCACGGGTAACTGGTTCCTTGACGTGCTCGGCTTCGAGCGCACGACGGTGAACTATGGATGGTCGGCGGAAGTGATGTTGCTCGTCGAAGATGGGCGCGTTGCTTACAAGGTGATTTCTGGCAAGCCAAACATTCAGGACTATCACGACAAGGTTGCGCCGCTCGGCCCGTTCCAGGATCTCGGCAATGCCGTTGTCCATGTGGCTTCGAGCGCGGCGAACCTCTAATCGACCGATACGCACAAAAGAAAACGGCCCTCTCGCGAGGGCCGTTTTTGTTGGGCAAGAGAAGCGATTAGCGCGGCGCTAAAACCATCATCATCTGACGGCCTTCCATTTTCGGATACTGCTCCATCTTCGCGAAGGTTTCCGTGTCCTTCGTGATGCGATTGAGCAATTCCATGCCAAGATGCTGGTGCGCCATCTCGCGGCCGCGGAAGCGGAGCGTGACCTTCACTTTATCGCCTTCGCCAAAAAAGCGCTGCATCGCTTTCATCTTCGTCTCGTAATCATGATCGTCGATGGTTGGACGCATCTTGATCTCTTTGAGTTCGATGACTTTCTGCTTCTTGCGCGCTTCGGCGGCTTTCTTCTGCTGCTCGTATTTGAACTTGCCGTAGTCCATGAGCTTGACCACGGGTGGCTTCGCTTCCGGCGAAACTTCAACGAGATCGTATCCGCGCTCTTCCGCGATGGCGCGGGCTTCGTCGATACCGATCTCTCCGAATTTTTCTCCGTCGTCACCGATCAAAAGAATGGTGCGGGATTGAATGTCTTCATTGACGCGGGGCCCGTCTTTGGATGTGGGGCGCTCCTGCGGTGCATTGAAACGTCTGGCGACTATGACTCTCTCCTGTTTAAAGCCGTGCGCTCACATTTCGCGGGGCGTTCCGTTGTGCCTCGCGAAACATGGTTCGATTTGTGGCGCAGCGGATTGTCCTGTGTGAACGCAACCGGCATCGGTTGCCCGGAAATGGCATTCCATCCCGGATTCGGGGAGAGAATAGGGTGCCAAAACCGTTTCGCAAGGCCTATTCGGCCACATCCTTACGGGATTCTGCCTCGGTTTTGATGCGGGAAATGAAGGTTTCCAGCGGCATCGCACCCAGATCCTTGCCCGAACGCAGGCGCACGGCGACTTTGCCTTCCGCCGCTTCACGCTCGCCGACGACTAGCATGTAGGGAATCTTCTGCAACTGCGCGTCACGAATCTTCTTCTGCATGCGCTCGTTCGCGTCATCCATGTCCACGCGCAGTCCGCCGCCGGTATCGACAATCGAGACTTCGCGTAGTGTGTTTTTGATCGTCTCAGCGTACGCGTTCGCCTTTTCGCTGATAGGAATGATGCGCGCCTGGACAGGCGCGAGCCACACCGGGAATGCGCCGGCATAGTGCTCTATCAGTACGCCAATGAAGCGTTCCATCGATCCCAGCACCGCGCGGTGAAGCATCGCCGGTTGGCGGCGTGAACCGTCTTCGGCGATGTATTCCGCGCCGAGGCGGCCGGGCAGGTTGAAGTCCACCTGCACGGTGCCGCACTGCCATGCGCGGCCAATTGCGTCGTACAGCGTGAATTCGAGCTTGGGACCGTAGAACGCGCCTTCGCCGGGGTTAAGCTTATAAGCCACACTCATCTGTTTGCAGGCATTGGCAAGATCTTCCTCTGCCTTGTCCCACACATCATCCGTTCCAATGCGCTTTTCGGGGCGTGTGGAAAGCTTCACATCCACATTCTCGAAGCCGAGTTCTTTATAGACTTCAAAGATCAGCCGCGAGGCATGAATGGCCTCGTCGGTCATCTGATCCGGCGCCATGAAGATGTGCGCGTCGTCCTGCGTGAAACCGCGCACACGCATTAAGCCATGTAACGCGCCGCTCGGTTCATACCGGCTGCACGACCCAAACTCCGACATGCGAATTGGAAGCTCGCGATACGAGCGCATGCCTTGCTTGAAAATCTGCACATGCCCCGGGCAGTTCATCGGCTTGAGCGCGAGCAGCTTATCTTCGCCCTCGATCTCAACCGCGAACATATGCTCGCGATACCAATCCCAATGCCCCGACTGCTGCCAGAACTTATGATCCATCAGCAGCGGGGTTTTCACTTCCACATAATCATGCCGCTGGAATTTGCGCCGCGCATAGGCTTCGAGTGTCCGGTAGAGCGTGTGGCCTTTCGGATGCCAGAACACCTGACCTGCCGCTTCTTCCTGCATATGGAAGAGATCGAGTTCTTTGCCGAGTTTGCGGTGATCGCGCTTCTCAGCTTCTTCGATGCGCAGAAGATACGCGTCGAGCTCTTTCTGATCGCGCCACGCGGTGCCGTAGATGCGCTGAAGCTGCGCATTCTTGGAATCGCCACGCCAGTAAGCACCGGCAATCTTGGTAAGCTTGAATGCGTCTGGAATTTGCGCGGTCGTCGCAAAGTGCGGACCGCGGCAGAGGTCATGCCAATCGCCGTGCCAATAGATCGAAACATCTTCGCCGGCTGGAATGCTCTGGATGAGTTCGGCTTTGTAGCTCTCGCCAATGCCTTTGAAGTGTTCGACTGCCTTGTCTCGCGGCCAGACCTCGCGGCGGGTTGGTAGGCCCGCCTTGATGATCTTGCGCATCTCATCTTCGATCTTCGGCAGATCTTCGGGCGTGAATGGTTCGTTGCGCGCAAAGTCGTAATAAAAGCCGTCTTCGATCGAGGGGCCGATGGTCACTTGCGTGCCGGGATAAAGCGCTTGTACCGCCATGGCTAGGACGTGCGCCATGTCGTGCCGAATGAGCTCCAGCGCTTCGGGGTCTTTTTTGGTGATGATGCGAAGCTTCGCGTCATGCTCGATGGGGCGGAACAAGTCCCATTGCTTGCCATCGACTTCGGCGATCAGGGCGGCCTTTGCAAGGCCCGGCCCGATGGAGGCGGCGATCTCGCCCGGCGTGATCCCGCGTACGAACGTCAGCGCCTTACCATCCGGTAAGGTCACCGTCACGTTGGGCGCGGAAGCGGGCGCAGACACAGGCTTTCTCCTCGAAAATCGGCCGGGCGCGGAACATCGTGGCGGGATAACCTTAAGTCAAGGCAAAGCGGCCCGGACCCTTGCGCGGATGCAAAAGCCTGCAAAAACTGACACCTACGGCATCGTTCGTGTGCCGGGGGGAATGCTTATGAATCGTCGCGCAATTTTTCTATCGATTGTCCTGGCAACAACCGGCGTCGCCGCGTCAGTAGCTCATGCGCAAGACGATGATGCGCAAGCCCTCATCACCCAATGTAGCGATCCTGCGCCTGATGCGGTGGATGCTTGTCTCGAGCGTGCGCGCGTCGCCGAAGAAACCGCACCCAGCAAAGATCTGCAGAAGCTCGTTGCGCATCTCATCGAGTTAGAAGCGACGGCGCCATCTGCCTTACCGGCCGGCCCAGCACCCTCCGCCGAGGTTTCTGTTCCAGACGACAATGCGGCGCCGACAATCGACACGACGGAGCCACAAGCGCCGGGGGCCGATGATGCACAGAACGACGATCCGACGCCGCCCGCCGAACAGCCGACACCCACCGACATGTCCCCGCCGGACAATGCTGCGCCGCCACCAAGCCCCGCCGACACGGAACCTCCAGCGCCGCCTGCGGGTTCTCCTCATAACTAGGAGTTCGCATGCTAAAGTTCATGCTCGTCGTCCTTGGACTGGGTGTCGCCATTCCGGCTGCTGCTCAGGCAGTGCCAATTTGCCTGCGGTCGCATGAGATCCAGGACACGAAGGTGACGGGTGATCGCACCATTGAGTTCCGTATGTTGGACGGCTCGGTCTGGCAAAACACGCTCGTCAATTCTTGTCCTGAGCTCAAATTCAACGGTTTCGCCTATGTCGCAACCCCGCCAGACCAGATTTGCGGAAATCTTCAGTCGATACGGGTGATCCGTAGTGGGGCGGTGTGTCTTCTCGGACCGTTCACGAAGCTCAAGCCTTCTCGATCGTGACCTGCGTTCATTCCGGGTTCAGCAAGCGAATCCAAAACTGGAGATAGAATTTAGGGAGATCCTTCATGAAGACGTTTCTTATAAGCGCTTTGGTTGCAGCAGGTTTGATGGCGGGCGGTACCGCTCAAGCGTCCGACGGGCCTATGTGTTTGCAGGCATATCTCGTCGATCATACGCATGTGGTGAATGCATCCACCATCGATTTTTATCTGCGCGGCGGAAAGGTCCTGCGCAGCCATCTCGCCACGCCGTGCAGCGGTCTGAATTTTCATGGGTTCAAAGTCATTGGGCATGAGGGTGAAATATGCGCGCCGGGCGGAATATCGGTCCTGGTATCAAGTCAGATCTGCGAATTGGGCCGCTTCGAACCTGTTCAAAATCCGTCCAAAACGCCCATGTAGGCAGGTACTGACATTCGGTTCGTGCGTTGCTCACAGCATCGGAAGGCGCACTCGCGCGTTAAGCCTCGGGGGAGGGTGCGTATCTGGACGATCTGGAGGAACGCATGAATTTCAAAGCATTGGCGGTATGCGCAGCAGTCTCAGGAATTCTGCTCAGCGGATGTGCGTATGATGGAGGCCGGCATGGTGATCGCGTCGCGGTCGGTGTCGGCGCCGGCTACTACGACGGCTATTACGACGACTACTACGGTCCGTTCAACGACGGCTATTGGGGCGACGACGGCTTCTTCTATTATGCCGATGGCAACCATGGTTGGCATCGGGATGATGGCCACCATTTCCGCCATGACGCGTTCAACGGCTTCCATTCCGTTCACGGTACGGGGGTCCACCGGGACCACTAGTTGACATAAATGGAAAAGGCCCGGTTCTGTCCGGGCCTTTTCTGCTTTCCTGGGGGGAGGTTGGAAAGCCCACGCCGATCTTCTATGACCGGCGCGCATATTCGGACCACATCCTCGATGTCTGACCAGCTTCCCGATCGTCTCTGCACCAATCCCAAGAGCCCATTCTACAACGCGGAGCTTCTGGAGAGTGGTGTGGGTGTGAAATTCAACGGCGTCGAGCGCAACAACGTCGAGGAATACTGTGTCAGCGAAGGGTGGGTGCGGCTCGCGGTTGGCAAGACGGTGGACCGGCATGGAAACGCCATGACGATCAAGTATAAAGGCGCCGTCGAGCCTTACCTGCGAACCGCAGACCAGCCCTCCGAGTAATTATTCACCTCCACCTACGACCGCCACGCTTTCCCGCGAACCGGTGCGCTCGTCACAGGAATCGTATTGCAGCGCCACGCGCTGTTCGAGCACGAAGTCGCGGAGGCTTTCATTTCCGTTCGAAGCTTCCTGGAAGGCCACATCCGCTGTTGCGCAGTAAGAGTCCGTATGGCGCGAACCTTCAAGCGAATAATTGTTCGCCAACGATGTCTTGTACGCGTGATAGTCGGCTTCGCCCGCGTGACCGCCGCCGGCGCGCACGAAATAGGACATAAGCTGCGCATCGCTGTCTTGAAGGTCGCGACGATAGGCGATGACGAAATTGTTGTACGGACGTACATCGCTGCAATAGAGCGCTGCCACCATGAGCTTCTGCTGAACCGCCGCCGTCCTGAGCGCGAGCGCTTCGGTCGGCCGCGCGCAGGTACCAGCAAAAGCTTGGGCTGTTAGCGATAAAATCGCGAGTGTCGCCGCAGTGGTTTTGAAGATTCTTTTCATTATCGGACCCCTTCTTCTGTTTACGGACGTTTGCTGTGACTAGGATGCGTTTACGCGTACGCAGCGGCCGGCGGGTGGATCGACGCGATCCAGATGTGCCTCGACTTCTCCCTTGCCGCCGCTGCATGCGACCCAGCGGAAATCATGTTCCGCGTCGGATGCTTTGATATTCGTGTCCAGCAACACTGGCGCGAATGTGTTCGGCGAGATGTTACCGGCTTCGGTTCCTGCATCGCAGGCAACTCCCGGATCTGCTGCTTTCTGCAGACAAAAAGAGAATTCGACATTGTATGCGCAGGCATTGCGGAAGCCGATGCTTGAGCCGTCGCTATCGACACTCAAACAATCGGATGCGCCGTGTCCCGCCGGCTCGTTTTTTTTCATCGCAACTTGCGCGAGGGCCGGCGCCTTCTGGACGAGAAGCTGTGCAGATTGTGCTGTGAGCGCCGGTGCGAGGCGCGAAACGTTGTCCGGAGGCGGATTGGCGATCGATTCCGGGCTGTCGATCGTATGCACATCGGAGGTGCGCACGAGCATCGGGACGAGGCCCGAACTGTTCGCGATGGTGGCCTCCGCGGAATGACGTGCGTGCAGTGTGGTGTGTGCGACCGCGGGGATGATGCTTGGCTGAGCTGCGGCCGCCGGTGCCGACGATTGTGCAGAGCGCGTGAGGGATGTGCATCCCGACGACGGCGCTGTCGAACCCTTCTTGGTCGCGGGGGTTGGCGCGGCGAGACCCAGTTTGCTCGCATATGCGGCAAGTGCTGCGCGGCGCTCTGATTCGCTGAACGTATGATCCGATGGATACCAGGCGGTGCAGCTTGTGCTGCCGCCATCGTGAACGATGAGCGATACGCCGCCGGCTGAGTTCAAGCCAAGGGTTTCGCTATGCCCGTCGGAATACTGTACCTCGAAACTCATGTCGGTCTGGCGATAGAGACCGAGCAAGTGATGCGCATCGATATCGTCCGACACCGTGCCAAGCTTGTCATTCATCGCGCTGTAGTAAGTCTGATGCGCGTTGCCGCTTGCGGTGACGTTATTGACGGTCACGCCGCCTTCGTCAGCGGTAAGGGTAATAAACGAGCCGTCAACGGCGGTGAATTTGCTGCCGCTTACACCGGCTAGCCATTGCGGCGCCTGCCAGTGTGAGTCGCCTTCGGCGAAAGCCGGTGCGCTGAGCGCGGTTCCGGCAAGGGCGAGCGCAACTGCGCCCGCGAGCAACTTCGTAGTCATGATCAGCGCCCCAAAAGCTCTATTACGCGCCGCGTTCGCGGTTTTTCTGCATCGCCATCAGAACGAGCACACCGAGCAGCTCTTGCTGCGACAGCGGTGCCTTGTTCGCGAAGGCCGCGCGGCCCGCGAGATGCGCGACGCTTGCATCGACCGTCGTCGCGTTCGCGTCGGTCACTTGGATTTTCACCACGCGATGTGGCGCGGGCTTTGCATCCTGCGCATAAGACTGGCTACCGGCGATCATCGCCGCTGCTGCCAGAAGAACCCCAACTTGTTTCGCCGACATCTTTGCCCCCTAAAGCAAATTTCGTTTCGACGAAGCCAAGATGCGCTCATATGCGCGAATGTCGATCACAGACAAAGCAGAGCGTGAAGCGGTGTTTATGCGCACTGTGAAGTGTTGTGTAAATTTGTAATTGATGAACGAGAAACGATTAGCACATGCTAATTTTTATCGACCTGTGCGACGATCACAGCCAATCGCGTGATCGTAAATTCGCGAGTGTTTCCGCGTTAATTCTCGCGTCGGTTAGCAAAAGCGAAAATTTGAAGATAACTGCGCGCTTAACACGCTCGCGAAAACTTTAGCGATCGGCCGCTCGAAAGAATTTTCGCCCGGAGGATCGCCGTTAAGCGGCGAGGGCGGTTTGCGCGTACACGGCAGTCGCTTCCGGGACGCCCAACAAGGCCTGCGCGCGGCGATATTCCGCAGGGGGAAGGATGTTCAGGCGCTTGCGCGCGGCCACCAATGGCTCGGCGAACAGCGTCTCGATATCTTCGGCATGCAGCCATTTGGCGGCTCGCCCGTGTGCGTAGCCTTCGCGAACCGCACGGCGCGCGGCTTTGCCGTGCTCTTCGCCGAAGCTCTTGAGATAACCCGCGAGGCCGATGAACGCCCAGCCGAGGCCTTTCGATTGCGCGTATGAGAACGCGACCAGGCAGAGCTCGCCCATCGGATCGTCCGCCTGATAGCCGGTAAGGACGTGCCAGATATCGTGGATGTCGCGTTCGCGGCGGCCCATCCAGGCGTAAGGAGTCTCTTCGGCGCGATCGCGTTCGACTTCCATGCTCACCGCCTGAAGACCATCGGCGGAAAAGCCCGTGTGCGCGAGGAAATCGCGATACGCCGCACCAACCGTGCCGTCCGCAAATTGCGAAAGCCACGCGCGATCGGTGAGCTTGTTGACCAGCTCGACACGCTTGTACGCGATGCGTCCGCCTTCGGGTGTCTGGATCAAGCGATGATAATTGTGCTGCGACGTGCCGTTGTTGAGCGCGCGCATGATGCGGAACACCTGCACGGTGTCATCCGGATTGGCGAGGAGGACGCGCACGGCGCGAAAGGCTTCGCCCCAATTCTTGCGGGTATCGTCTTGGGCTTTCATGGCCATCCGGGTACCTATCTGATAATCTTGATTGTCAGATTGTCAGATGGCAGAGTTTTGTCAAGGGCGAACCAATGACAAAAGCGAAACAGGCGGAAAAGCGCCGCTATTCCGGGCAAAGTTTCGAGGACCGGCATCTGGACCGGCGCGAGCGACTGATCCGCGCCGCCGTGATGGTGGCCGGGCGGGTGGGACTCGACAACGCCTCGGTTGCCGCGATCTGCGCCGAAGCAGGGCTGACAGCACGCTACTTCTACGAATCGTTTCCGACGCGCGAGGCGATTTTCGTCGAAGCCTATCGCACGGTGCAGAACGAGCTTTTGAACCACATCGCCGCTGCGCCGGGATCAACTGACACGGCCAAGCGCGCGCTCACCGGTTTCTTCATGGCGATTCAAGAGCGGCAGGATCTGGCGCGCGTGTTCCTGATCGATCTCGACGATCACGGCGGCGCGATGCGCATCGCGAGTTTCGAAGGCGCGAACAAGCTCAGCAAGGCGTTCGGATTGAAAGCGACGCATCCCTTGATGCTGGCCGGCATCATCGGCGCCATCGTGGACATCGCCAAGCGCTGGATCGAATCCGATTTCGCGGAGCCTATCCCGAAGGTGGTCGAGATCGCGCTGCCGTTCACGAAG
>DASZML010000122.1:0-3583 GCA_035551875.1 Rhizomicrobium sp. | reverse complement strand
TCAAAAACCCCGATGCTGGCGGCTGGCGTCTTCGCCATCGTCGGCATTGTGCTCGGGGCGGTGCGCAATCTGCCTGGCAAACTCGCAACCAAAGCGATTGACCGCACAAACTAGCGCATCAGGGTCGCGATATCGTTTGCCAGTGCTTTCTCGTCGCTGGTCGTCGTCATTACTTCGCGCGCGTGGCCGTCGCGATCGAACAGGAAAACGGAATCGGAGTGCATGACTTCGATGTCCTGGCCGTTATTTTCCACGCTGTATAAAACCCGGTAACGCCGTGCGAGTTTGGCGATCTCGTTGTCCGACCCGCGCAAGCCGTCGATTTGCGGCGCGAAAGCCTGCACATAACTCTTCAGTGAAGCGAGGTCGTCGCGATCTGGATCGACGCTCACAAACAGCACGCGCACATCGTTTGCTTGCGGCCCCAGCGTCTGTAGAACCTGCGCGAGATTGGACAGCGTTGCAGGGCAGATGTCCGGGCAATGCGTGTAGCCGAAATAGAGCATCGCGATCTTGCCGCGATAGTCTCCCGCCGTAACAGCGCGCGCGTCGTTGGCGCGCATCATCGCGAATTTCAGGTCGGGCATAACGTGGGTGATGTCCGTCGCGCCGGGGCGCATCTCACCGCGCCCGCAAGAGGCGAGGACGAGTGCCATGGCGAGAACGGCGAAGCGCTTGAACATCGCGGGTGAATAGCATGGCGCGGCGCGCGTGTGGCGCTCTGTGACCAAACGCCTCTGGAAGCGGCGGGAAGGGCGGACCATCTTCCGCACGCGATGACGACGCTCGCTCTTTCGCCGGAAAAGCCGCGCACTGCGTGGCTTGGATATGCCGCGCTGCTATTGATAGGCGCGGCGCTCGACATCATTACAACGAATTACCCCGCGCAGCTTCCGTTCTGGATGCCGTGGGAATTTTCGTGGCCAGAATTTCTGGCGACAGCGCTGACGCTCGCATGGTTCCTTCGCGGCTTGCGCGCTCTACCGAAAGCCGAGCATCCGCCCTTGTGGCGCAGCATCAGTTTCGTCGTCGGCGTTGCGTCCATCTACATCGTTCTGCAAACCCATATCGACTATTACGCGCAGCACATGTTCTTCATGCACCGCTGGGCCCATTTCGTGTTGCACCACGCGGGCGCTTTTCTTATCGCGCTCGGTGCCTGCGGGCCGGTGTTGCGTGCCGGGATGCCGGATTTTCTGAAACCGGTGATCGATTCAAGACCAGTTCGCGGAACGATGAATTTCTTGCAGCATCCTGCCGTCGCGCCTGTGCTGTTCGTGGGCCTGCTTTATTTCTGGCTGGTGCCGTCGATCCACACGACGGTTATGCTCGACCGTCCGCTCTACGATCTGATGAACTGGACGATGGCGATCAACGGCATCATGTTCTGGAGCCTTGTGCTCGATCCGCGTCCCAAACCACCGGCGCGGTTGTCGCCCTTGATCCGTGGGCTGATGATCTTGCTCATCGAACTGCCGCAGATGGTTCTGGGAGCGATCCTGTCGTTGTCGATGACAGACTATTACCCGGTCTATAAAATCTGCGGCCGTGCGCTGGATTTCAGCGCGATCAGCGATCAGCATTATGGCGGCCTCATCATCTGGTTGCCCGGAACCCTGACAAGCTTCGCTGCGATGATCGTGGTTCTCGTGTATATGCGTATCAATGAGGAGAAAGCCGAACATGCGTCTGCCGCTTCTTAGCTTGGCCGTTCTCGTCGCCTTCGCGGTGCCGGCATTCGCCGGCGATGTCGTGGTGACGGGCGGATGGTTTCGCGCATTGCCCGCGAGCGTTCCGTCGGGCGGATATTTCACGCTGCACAACGGCAGCAGCAAGACGATCACGCTCACCGGCGCGTCGTCGCCCGCCTGCGGCATGCTCATGTTGCACAAGACCGAAGACAAAGGCGGCACCATGGACATGATCGACATGCCATCGATTCCGGTGCCCGCCGGAACCGATCTTAAGTTCGCGCCGGGCGGCTACCATCTGATGTGCACGGATGTGACGACGGCGATGAAGCCGGGTGCAACCGTTCCAGTGACACTCGAATTGCAAGGTGGTGCAAAGCTCCCGGTAACCTTCGTTGTGAAGAACGCTCGGGGCCAATAAGTTTAGGCAGTGGTACTTCAAGAACGCAACGGATCGCTCGCCTCGTCTTCTTCAGGGCCGGTGATGACGCGCAAGCGGCCGGAGCGAAGATAGACGCGAAAATTCTCGTGTTTGCTCAGATAGTATAGCCCGACACCCGCTGCCAACACGCCGGACAGCGCCGCGACCCCCATCGAGTAGCGCGGACCGAAATGATCCGCCACCCAGCCGACAATTGGCGCGCCGATTGGCGTGCCGCCCATCATGATCGCAAGGCGGATCGCCATCACGCGGCCTCGCATCGCGGGTTCGGTGGTGAGCTGCATCAGCGTGTTGCTGGAATTGGCGAAGGTCATCGCCGCGATACCGCCCAGGACAAGCGTGCCTGCGAACAACCAGTATCCCGGCATCAACGCTGCTGCTGCACACGCCAGCCCGAACATCAACGTACCGCCGACGAGGAGTGTGAAGGTCGGCTTCTCCCGATTCGCTGCGAGCAACGCGCCGGACAATGTGCCCAACGCCATCGCCGAGCTGAGCAATCCATATTTGCCGGCGCCGACATGGAAGACAGACACCGCCATGGTGGCGATGAAGATCGCAAAATTGAATCCAAATGTGCCGACAAGTGCGACCATCGCCAACATCGCGACGAGATCAGGGCGCTTGGCCACATAGCGGAAACCATCCGCCAGCGCGCCGGACTTGCGCTCTGGCCGCTCGGCGGGATGCATCTCATGCACGCGCAGGAAGAAGAGCGAAATCACCACGGCCATAAAGGACAGGCCATTGAACAGAAACGCCCAACCTGTGCCGACGGCTGCAATCGTAAGACCGGCCGCTGCCGGTCCGATCATGCGCCCTGCATTGAACGAAGTGGAGTTGAGTCCGACAGCATTTGGGACGTCCTTCTCGTGGACGAGATCGTTGACGAATACTTGCCGCGCTGGCGCATCGAACGCGGACGTGCATCCGAAAAAGAACGCGAAGACGTAAACCTCCCACAGCTGCACGACACCAAACACTGTGAGAAGGCCAAGTGAGAGCGCCTGCACACCCATAAGGCCTTGAGTGATGATCATGAGCTTGCGGCGGTCCATGTGATCGGCGACGAAGCCGGTCCAGGGCAGCATCAGAAGCTGCGGACCGAACTGCAGCGCCATCACGACGCCAACCGCCGTGGCGTTGTTGTGCGTGAGCTGCGTCAGCACCAGCCAGTCTTGTGCCGTGCGCTGCATCCATGTGCCGATGTTGGAAACGATCGCACCCGCGGACCAGACGCGGAAATTGTGCGTGCGCAACGAACGAAATGTGCCAGTGATCAGACTCATGATGGCTTTGCGGCATTGCCTCCGTTGAATTTGCCGAAGTGATGGCCGAGCTGCACGGCGATCAGCAGCATGCCGAGACCGGCAACGCCGGCATGCGCGAAGTTATGAATATCGAAATCGCCGACGCGCGCGAGAAGCCAATACGCGGCGAGGAGATTGAG
>DASZML010000121.1:0-10328 GCA_035551875.1 Rhizomicrobium sp. | reverse complement strand
GCCGGTTGGACAACGCGGATGCCCTGTTGCGAGGGCGCTTTCGCTTTGCCGGCGAGACGGTCGATGCGCGGGGGCGGTGCATATTCGATCTTCCACCACCTTCAACGGCTTGGTCTGAGCGGTTGAACGATTTTTCCTGGTTGCCCGACCTGGCCAGCGCAGGCGGCGAACCGGCACGCGCGCTGGCGACGGCGCTCATCGGCCAATGGGTCGCGCGCAATCGCAACTATTCGGAACCCGGCATGGCGCCGCATATGGTGGCGCGGCGGCTGGCGCACGTTTTCTCGCACAGCAAATTCGTTCTCTCCAATTCCGATATGCTGTGGCGATCGAAGCTTTTTGTGTCTCTGCGTGAGCAGGCCCGGTTGTTGGCACGGCTCAGCGAAGAGGCACCGGAAGGTCTGCCACGCCTGGAGGCTGCCGCCGTTCACGCGTTGTCGGGGGCCTGCCTCGACGACAATCACAAGCGGCTGCAATCAGGGCTTGAGCGCCTGAAGGCGGAGCTCGCGGTGCAAGTTCTTCCCGACGGTGGCCATATCAGCCGCTCACCCGAAGCGCTAACGCATGCGTATCGGCTGGTCGTTATGGTGACGGACACGTTGGTCGCAATCCAAAGGCCTGTTCCGCAATCGCTGCGCAGCGCGCACGACCGGATGGCACCGATGTTGCGGTTCTTCCGCCACGGTGACGGCGCACTGGCGTTGTTCAATGGCGGCAGCGAAAGCGATGCACGCATGATCACCGGATTGCTTGCGCGTGACGACGTGCGCGGACAGCCTTTCGCGTATGCACCGCACTCGGGCTATCAGCGGATGATTGCCGCGCGCACGATGGTGGTGCTCGACTGTGGAGAAAATCCGCCCGGCGTGTATGCCAACACGGCGCACGCCGGCTTTTTGTCCTTCGAATTCAGCAACGGCCCGCAACGCATTGTTGTGAACTGCGGCAGCGGCAACGCCCGCGATGTCCATTGGGACTCTGCTTTGCGGGCCACCGCAGCTCATTCCACCGTGACGATTGCCGACACTTCCATCGCAGGTGTGCTGAGCGATGGCTTTGTGCGTGATCTCATCGGACCGCGAATGTTGGACGCAGCATGCGGCGTCGACACGAGCCGTCGGGAAACACCGCAAGGCGTCATCGTCGAAGCCAAACACGATGGCTATGTTCACGATTTTGGAATCTCGCACGAACGCACATTGTCGCTATCGCCAAATGGCGGCGCGTTATCGGGACTGGATCGTCTGGCGCCGAAGGGTGCCCGCAAGGTTCAGAAGCGCATACCCTTTGCCATACGGTTTCATATCCACCCGGATGTCCGCATGTCGCCCAACCAGGGCGGTGGGGTGTTATTGAAATTGCCCAATGGCGACGGTTGGCGATTCCGGCACACGGGCGGAGACGTATCGATCGAGGAAAGCGTTTATCGGGGTACGGATCAGATCCGTAAGACCGAGCAACTCGTGATCACCGGCGAGGTGGGCAACGAATCGGCTGAAATCGGCTGGATATTCGAGCAGATCGTGATGGGGTGAATTCTTGCCGCGTTGCCGTTCCGCGGCCAGTTTGCTAAGCACGGCATAGGGTTATTCGTTGTGTTGGAGTCTCGATGGTTCAATTCACGCTCCCCAAGAACAGCACGGTCCAGAAGGGCAAGTCCTGGCCGTCGCCGACGATGGACAATGGCAAGAAGCCGAAGCGAACCAAAGACTTCCGGGTCTATCGTTACAATCCGGATGAAGATGCCAATCCGCGCATCGACAATTATCGCGTCGATCTCGACAGCTGTGGGCCGATGGTTCTGGACGCGCTCATCAAGATAAAAAACGAAATCGATCCGACTCTGACGTTCCGCCGCTCGTGCCGCGAAGGCGTCTGCGGCTCGTGCGCCATGAACATCGACGGCGGCAACACGTTGGCGTGCACGAAGGCCATTTCGGATGTGTCGGGGTCAATCTCGATCTATCCGTTGCCGCACATGGCGGTTGTGAAAGATCTCGTGCCCGACATGAACAATTTCTACGCGCAATACGCGTCTATCGGGCCATATCTGCAAACCAAGACGCCTGCGCCGGAGCGCGAGCATCTGCAATCGCCGGAAGACCGCAAGAAGCTCGACGGACTCTATGAGTGCATCCTTTGCGCCTGCTGCTCCACCGCGTGCCCAAGTTATTGGTGGAATTCGGAACGCTATCTGGGCCCGGCAGCGCTGCTGCAATCTTATCGTTGGCTGGCCGACAGCCGGGATGAGAACACAGGCGAGCGTCTCGACAATCTGGAAGACCCGTTCCGGCTTTATCGCTGCCACACCATCATGAACTGCGCCAACACATGCCCGAAGGGATTGAACCCGGCGCATGCCATCGGCGAGATCAAGCAGATGATGGTGAAGCGCGGGGTCTAGTTCGCGCCATATTCCCTAGGATCCAAAGCGAAGGCGAGACCGGTCATGGCTTCGCCATTCTCGCGTTTCGATGCATTGGCGCAGGCGATTTTGCGGTAATGCGCCATCGCATCCCGTGCGGACATTCCTGCTGTGTCGCTTGCGATGTGTTCGGAAAATAGATCGTCTCGAAGGTTCGTAACGACCGTTTCATCCCATATCGCGGCATTGAGCTCGCTGTCGCAATAGAAACTCTGCGAGGCGATATTGCACGAGCCGATGGTCGCCCAGACATCGTCCACCAGCATGATCTTGTCGTGGACGTAGATCGGCGCCCCGGTGCGCGGGCTTGCGAGTCCGGCGAGCAGGAAATTGGGAAATTCGCCAAGCGATCCAATGAGATCGTAAAAGGGCTTGGCGACCGGATTGTGCCGCGCGTCTTTCACTTGTTGCTCGGGATCGGCGGGGCAGAGGAACGTCACATCGACGCCGCGCTCCAGCGCTTGGCGCAAGCGCACGACGACATCGGGCGAGGCGATGTATTGATCCTCGATGTAGATCGTCTCGCGCGCGGCAGCGATAGCGGCGAGGTACTGGTCAAGGATCGTGTGTTCGCCATTGGCGATCTCGAAGGCTTGTCCGCCAGGCGTAGCGTGTCCATCCGTGTAATGACCCGCGCGGATCGTGCGTTGCATCTGCACGATGCTATCGCCTAGTGCTTGCGATGTGCGCTGTGGGAAGGCGAGACTGTCGGTGTGCGAACCGGCCGGCCAAACGCCGTGCTCCTGTTGGCGTTCGCCTGCTTCATTCCAGCGCTGAACAAAATTGTGATGCACGTCTGTCGCGGATGGCCCGCGAATTTCGCAATAGACATCATGCGTATGCCGCCCATCGCGATTGGTGTGGCCGCGTGCCGTCGTCGATCCTGGCATGAGATTGATTCCGCCGACAAACGCGATTTCGCTATCGTGACCTGCGTCGATCAGCCAACTCTTCTGGTGGTGGCAATACGTTTTGTGCGCCCGATCCCAGCGCGCGAGGAATTTCGAACCGCGTTGCTTGAGCCAGTCGTGATCTTCGACGCTGCCGTGAAAATGTTCTTGGCGCGCATGTTCGGCGCGCCAGAAAATCACGCGCACATCGATGGCGCGTGCTTTCGCGCGATCCAGAACGTCGAAGAAGCTGCCATGCGCGCCGGGCATTCGGAATGCTGGGTCGAGATACGCGACCGTGACCCAGACGCTGTGTTCTGCCGAGGCGACCGCCTCGCAGATCCGCCCGAACGCCGTTTCGCCATCGATCAGCGGCACAACGAGATTTCCGGCGCGAACCGGATAAGAACCTGTGTGTATGGATGGGATGTGACTGGGAAGCGCGACGCTCGCGCTCACGCCGTCGCGCGCGTTGCCGCGTTCAGGCCGGCTTTCATGCGGATGGCGCGCCACACGACAGTGCCCATCGCGGCGGTGAGGCGGCTCTGTGGATCGGCACCGACGGCCTTGGCGATCATCTGCACCAACTTACGCACATGATGGCGGCGATAGAGCGACAGCGCCTTGGCGTTGTAAGCCTTCGCGAATACGTCGCGCTTGTAGGGCTCCGAGGACGGAATGTTCGCCGCGTACCACGCATAAGCGAGCTCGTCATCATCCGCTTCGTTGACGCGGGTCAGCGCGATGATCAGCTTGCGCCAGAACGGGAGCTCCGGCTCGTCCTGCGTTTCAAGCGATTCATAGAAGAGCTTGTAATGACGGAATTCATCGGCCGCGATGCGTCCACACACTTCCTTTAGCACTGGCTCGTCGGCGGCGTCCCTGATCGCGGAGTAGAACGACGAGGTGCCGGATTCCACGACACAACGCGCGATCATCTCGCCACGACGGCTGCCACGGATGGACGTAACATCGTCGCTGAAGAAATGCGGCGCCTTGTAACCTTCGCGGAATCGCGCGAACGCGGCTTTGAAGTCGAATGTTGGGTCGGCCATCTGAGCCCAGCGGCCCAGCGCTTCGCCATGCTGGATTTCCTCAACGCCCCATTGCTCGATCTTGGCGAGCATGTCGGGCCCGGACTCCTTGAACACGCGCTTGAGATAGACGACGTAGTCCGGCGCATTGAATTCGACGAGCGCCGCAGCCTTCGCCGAAGCCACCAGGGCCGGGTCGAGCTTGGTACGGTCGAATCTGTCCCACCGGACATCGTCCAGGGACCAACCCGCGCCGTAAACAATTCCGTCCGTCATTTCAGGTCGCCAGTATCCGCATCAATTGAAATGGCTTATAGCAAAACCGGTTGCCTGTCCGGAACCCGGAAAACGCCGCAACCCAGCATGTGGCTGGTATTTAACAAGAATCCCGTTCTGGAGCGTTGCCTAAAAGGCCGCCCGGATGAGGCGCAGGTCATCCAGCGCCTCGGAGATTCGCGAACGCTCGTTGTCGCTCTTCGCGGCAATGAGGTCTTCCTCGGTGTCCTTGATGCGCTGATCGAGGACGGCGAGGTCGAATTCGGCCATCGGAATGGCCTCATCGGCGAGAACGATGATCTTCTCGGCATTCACTTCGGCAAAGCCGCCGCGAATGAAATAGCGGCTGTCCTGTCCGTCTTTCAGAACGTCGATCATACCGACACGCAACGTGGACACGAGGGGCGCATGGCCAGCCATCACACCCATATAGCCATCCGCGCCAGGCACGGTGACCATGTCGGCTTCTTCGGACAGAAGAAGCCGTTCCGGCGAGACCAGATCGAACGCGATCTTCTTGTCGGCCATCGTTATGCCGCTTCCGCCGCCATCTTGCGGCCCTTCTCGACCGCTTCATCGACCGAGCCGACCATGAAGAAGGCCTGCTCTGGCAAATTGTCGTGCTTGCCGTCCACGATTTCCTTGAACGAACGGATCGTGTCGGGCAGCTCCACGAACTTGCCGGGGGAATTGGTGAACTGTTCCGCAACGAAGAACGGCTGCGACAGGAAACGCTGGATCTTGCGCGCGCGGGCGACGACCAGCTTGTCGTCTTCCGACAACTCGTCCATGCCCAAGATCGCGATGATGTCCTTGAGCGCTTTGTACTGCTGTAGAACTTCCTGCACGCGGCGTGCAACCAGGTAGTGCTCTTCGCCGATGACCTGCGGGTCCAGGATGCGCGACGTCGAGTCGAGAGGGTCCACAGCCGGGAAGATGCCGAGCGATGCGATATCGCGCGAAAGAACCGTCGTTGCGTCCAAATGCGCGAACGAGGTCGCGGGGGCCGGATCGGTCAGGTCGTCTGCCGGAACGTAAATCGCCTGCACCGATGTGATAGACCCCTTGGTGGTAGAGGTGATGCGTTCCTGCAGATTGCCCATCTCGGTCGCCAGCGTCGGCTGATAACCGACGGCGCTCGGAATACGGCCGAGAAGCGCGGACACTTCCGAACCCGCCTGTGTGAAGCGGAAAATGTTGTCAATGAAGAGCAGCACGTCTTTGCCTTCCTGATCGCGGAAGTATTCCGCAACCGAAAGCCCGGTCAGCGCCACGCGCGCGCGCGCGCCCGGCGGCTCGTTCATCTGGCCGTAGACGAGCGCACACTTCGAACCGTCGGCCGAACCGCTCTTCTTGGGATCGACGTTCACGTTCGATTCGATCATCTCGTGATAGAGGTCGTTGCCTTCGCGCGTACGCTCACCGACGCCGGCGAGCACGGAATAACCGCCGTACGCCTTTGCGATGTTATTGATCAGTTCCTGCATGGTCACGGTCTTGCCAACGCCCGCGCCACCGAAGAGACCGATCTTGCCGCCTTTGGTGTACGGGCAAAGCAGGTCGATGACCTTAATGCCGGTGACGAGAATTTCAGCGGAGCCAGCTTGTTCCGAGAACGTCGGCGCTTCGCGGTGGATCGAAGCCATGTGGTCCTTCGCAATTGGGCCGGCTTCGTCGATCGGCTCGCCGATGACGTTCATGATGCGGCCGAGCGTGGCGGGACCGACGGGAACGCGGATCGGTCCGCCGGTGTCGTGCACTTCCTGACCGCGGACGAGGCCTTCAGTCGTATCCATCGCGATCGCGCGCACCGTGTTCTCGCCAAGATGCTGCGCAACTTCAAACACGAGACGGACTTTCTCGCCGGTGCGGGCATCGACGTTGGATGTTTCCAACGCGTTCAAGATCGCCGGCAATTCGCCTTCGAATTCGACGTCCACCACGGCGCCGATGACCTGGCTGAGACGGCCCTTGGAGCTGATTTTTGCGGGAGCGTTCATGGTTCTTGTCCTTCGTAACTAGACGGCGGCGGCGCCGGCAATGATTTCGATGAGTTCCGTCGTGATCTTCGCCTGACGGGTGCGGTTCATTTGAATGGTGAGGGCGCTGATAAGATCGCCAGCGTTGCGCGTGGCGTTGTCCATCGCGGTCATCTGCGACGCGAAGAACCCTGCTTCGTTTTCCAGAAGTGCGGATAGCAACTGCACGGAAATGTTCTGCGGCAGGAGTTCGGTCAGGATGGTGTCCTCGTCCGGCTCGTAATCGTAAAATTCGCCGGTTGCTTGACCGGGCTCGATTTCGGCAGGGATGAGCTGACGCACCGTCGGCGTTTGCACGACCACCGACTTGAAGCGGCTATAGACGAGCGTCACGACATCCAGTTCGCCGTGCTGATACATCTCCAAAATCTTCGCCGCGATGGGACGTACGAGAAACAATCCCGGCATCTTGAGGCCAAGCTCGTAGGTCTCGACGAAGCGCGTGCCATACTGGCGGCGCAACTGATCGCGGCCCTTGCGGCCGACCGTGATGATCTTGACGTCTTTGCCTTCGGCGATCAGCGTCGCAATCTTCTGACGCGCAGCGCGCACGATGCTGGAGTTGAACGCACCGGCCAGACCGCGATCCGCCGTCGCCACAACGACGAGATGACGTTGATCGCTGCCAGTACCTGCCAGCAACAGCGGGGCAGACGGTCCCGATACGCCAGCCGCGAGATTGGAAATGATCGCGGCCATGCGTTGCGCATAAGGGCGCGCAGCTTCCGTCGCGTGTTGCGCGCGACGCAGCTTGGCAGCTGCCACCATCTGCAGCGCCTTGGTGATCTTCTGCGTGGACTTCACGCTTCCGATCCGTGTGCGCATTTCCTTTACGGTTGCCATCGGCGTCCTGTCTTCTCGCTAGCCGTGACCGTTAGGCGAAGCTCTTGGACACTTCGTCCAAAGCCTTCTTCAATGTATTCTCAAGATCAGACGTCAGCGCCTTCTCTTTGCGGATTCCATCGAGGAATTGCGGATAGCTCGTCTTGAGCTTCGCAATCAGCGCGTCCTGGAACGCCTGCACCTTGCTGGTCGGGAACGGATCGAGGTAACCGCGCGTACCCGCATAGATCACCGCAACCTGTTCTTCGACAGCGAACGGCTTGTATTGCGGTTGCTTCAGAAGCTCAGTCAGACGCTCACCGCGCGCCAACATCTTTTGTGTCGACGCATCGAGGTCGGAGCCGAACTTCGCGAACGCCGCCATTTCGCGGTACTGCGCGAGCTCGCCTTTGATCGGACCAGCAACGGTCTTCATCGCCTTGATCTGCGCCGAAGAACCGACGCGCGACACCGAGATACCGACGTTCACCGCCGGACGAATGCCTTGATAGAACAAATCGGTCTCAAGGAAGATTTGTCCGTCGGTGATCGAAATCACATTGGTCGGAATGTACGCCGACACGTCGTTCGCTTGCGTCTCGATGATGGGCAGGGCAGTCAGCGAGCCGCCGCCATTGTCGTCGTTCAGCTTGGCAGCGCGCTCTAGCAAACGGGAGTGCAGATAGAACACGTCGCCCGGATAAGCTTCGCGTCCCGGCGGACGGCGGAGCAAGAGCGACATCTGGCGATACGCGACGGCTTGCTTGGAAAGATCATCATAGATGATCAGCGCATGCATGCCGTTGTCGCGGAAGTATTCGCCCATCGCGCAACCGGCGAACGGCGCCAGGAACTGGAGCGGTGCGGGTTCGGACGCGGTGGCCGCCACGATGATCGTGTATTCGAGCGCGCCCGCATCGGCGAGCGTCTTCACGATCTGTGCAACGGTCGAACGCTTCTGTCCGATGGCGACATAGATGCAATAAAGCTTCGCCTTCTCGTCGGTGCCGGCGTTCACGGTTTTCTGGTTGATGATCGTGTCGATCGCCACAGCGGTCTTACCGGTCTGACGGTCGCCGATGATCAGTTCGCGCTGGCCGCGGCCGATCGGAATCAGCGTATCGATGGCCTTGAGGCCGGTCTGCACAGGTTCGTGAACGGATTTGCGCGGAATGATGCCGGGCGCTTTCACGTCAACCCGGCGGCGTTCTGCTACGCCTTTGAGTTCGCCCTTACCGTCAATCGGATTGCCGAGCGGGTCCACCACCCGGCCCAGAAGCGCTTTGCCGACGGGCACGTCCACGATGGACTTTGTGCGCTTGACGGTATCGCCTTCCTTGATGGTCGAGTCCGACCCAAAAATCACGATGCCGACATTGTCGGTTTCGAGATTGAGCGCCATGCCCTTGATGCCGCCCGGAAACTCGACCATCTCGCCGGCCTGCACGTTGTCGAGGCCGTAGACGCGCGCGATGCCGTCGCCGACGGACAGAACCTGTCCGACTTCGCTGACTTCCGCTTCAACGCCGAAGTTCTGGATCTCGCGCTTCAGGATCGCGGAAATTTCTGCGGGTTGGATATCCATTTCAGTTACCTCTCATGGCCGCGCGAAGCCCGTTCAACTTCGTGCGCAAGGATGAATCGATCATGCGCGAACCCACTTTCACGACGAGACCGCCGAGAAGCGTAGGGTCGACTTTCGTTTCCAGCCGCGCGTCGCGGCCCAGTTTGCTTTTCAGGATCAGCTTCAGCGACGCGATTTCCGCATCGGCCAAGACGCGCGCGCTTGTGACAGATGCTTCGACTTCTCCGCGCTTTTTGGCGACCATCGTGTGAAAGGCGCGAATGATGTCCGTGAGATAAAACAGACGGCGCTTTTGCGAGAGCAAAAGCAGGAAACGACGCGTCAGCGGCGCGGCTTCCATACGATGCATTACCGCGTTCAATCCCGCGGCTTGTTGCTCGCTCGAAAACACAGGCGCGCGAACAAGACGGGCGAGATCGGGGCTATCATGGATCATCTTCTTCAGTGCCGCGAAATCGGTCTCGATGGCATCGATGGAATTCTGGTCCTGCGCCAGCTCGAAAATGGCTGTCGCGTAGCGCGTTGCAATCCCAGTATTATGAGCTTCGTGAGCCACCCGCGCCCCGTTTCCGCCCTATGCGTCCGGCGAGCGGTTTTGACGCTGTTTCCGGATGATCGGGGCGATCGTTAAGCAGTTGAAAATTCAGCGAATTTACTGACCTAGACGAATCTTAACGCCCAAGCGCGGTGCAAATAGCATGGGGGAGGGGGCGGCGCAACAATATGTCAGGCGCAGTGGTGTCGCGGGTTTCGTGCTTCCGATCGTTCGAATTTGAACTGAATTTGAGCAAAGCCATACATTCCTATTTAGCCAGGCTTCTTGGCCCTCGGTTAATGCGGCGCGCGCATGCTTCCTGCGTGGGTGGGGAGTCTAAAAACATGAAAGAAGGTCTTAGGGCGGTGCGGCTTCCGGCGCAGGCCAGCCGCAGTTTCAAGCACGGCGTTCAGGAAGTTTGGCGCTTACTAAAGCAGGGCGTCGAATTTCCAATGGTCCCGCATTCGCCATTGCACAATGAATTGCGTGAGCTGTCGCGGGCGCATATGGCGGTTCTTGTGCACAAGCGCGCCAAGATTTCGCAGACACGTGGACCGTTGGATGACGAAAGCTGGTTCGGCGAGTTGAGCGATTTCGTTGGCCGAATGATTTGGCCATATTTGGCGGAAAATCCCGTGCTGGCAGGTCGCAGCCAGAATTGCGTCGCCGAAATGCTGGACGAGATCGTGGCCCATGAGCAGCAATGTTCCATTACGGCCGCG
>DASZML010000120.1:0-14175 GCA_035551875.1 Rhizomicrobium sp. | reverse complement strand
CGCTGCGCCGAGTACGCCGGCCTCTGAACAAGACGGGACCGTTCCCGCCGGTGGCGGCTCCGGGAAGATGCAGCGATAGCAGGGATACTCGCCGGACTTGTCGAACGCCTTGAAAGTTGCGAGTTGACCGTCGAATTCTGTCACCGCCGCACTCACAAGCGTTTTCTTCGCGAAATAGCAGGCATCGTTTATGAGAAAGCGCGTGGCGAAGTTGTCCGAGCCATCCGCCACCATATCGTAGCGCGAAATCAGTTCGATCGCGTTTTGCGGCGTAAGCCGCACAGGATGCTGCTCGACTGTCACCAGCGGATTGATCGCATGCGCAGCGCCTGCGGCGGATTCCGTCTTGGCGCGGCCCGTATCCTCGGTGTGATGAGCGATCTGGCGCTGCAGATTCGAGAGCGAGACCGAGTCAAAATCTACGATCCCAATCGTCCCCACGCCTGCTGCAGCGAGATAGAGGATAAGGGGGCTGCCCAGCCCCCCGGCTCCCACGACCAATACGCGTGCGGCCTTGAGTGTGGCCTGGCCAACTCCTCCGACCTCACGCAGTACGATATGGCGGGCGTAACGCTCTAATTCGTCATCGGAAAGGCTCATAGTTTCGAGGGTCTAGCCCAGCTATCCACAGGGAGCCAGCCATTGGATCGGTTAAGCGGAACCCCGCGCGGCAATTCGTCTTTATCTTAAGTGGAGGCACAGCTTGCCTTTTTGGCGGTGGGGATTAGGTGGTTGCCGAAGTCGGCCCCGGGCCTAAACTTTCGATGTCATGTGGCTATCCGCGAAGCGGTAAGGGAGCATCCATGTCGCAGAACGCTTTCGGTCTTGAAGGGCAGGGCTTTCGCAATCTGAAAGCCGTGAGCTGGAATCTGACGGTGCCGGAACTCTACGAGGAGGCCGTGCGCCGCGGCGAAGGTTCGCTCGCCAAGGATGGCCCGTTCGTCGTTCACACCGGCCAGCACACCGGCCGCTCCGCCACCGACAAGTTCGTCGTGCGCGATGCGTCGACCGAAAACCAGGTGTGGTGGGATGAAAACCGGTCCATGACACCGGCGCAATTCGATACGCTGCACGCTGACATGTTGAAGTTCGCGGAAGGCAAAGAGCTATACGCGAAGGATCTCTTCGGCGGCGCCGACCTCGAGCATCGCCTGCCGGTACGCATCGTCACCGAATACGCCTGGCACTCTCTCTTCGTGCATCAGTTGCTGATCCGCCCGACGCCGGAACAATTGAAGGACTTCACGCCTGAATTCACGATCATTGATCTACCGAGTTTCGAGGCCGACCCGGCGAAGCATGGCTGCAAAACCAAGACCGTCATCGGAGTCAACTTCGGCAAGAAGCTGATCCTGATCGGCGGCACGTCCTATGCCGGCGAAATGAAGAAGTCGGTATTCACCGTCATGAACTATCTGCTGCCGCCCAAGCGCGTGATGTCCATGCACTGCTCGGCCAATGTTGGCAGAGACGGCGAAAGCGCCATATTTTTCGGGCTTTCCGGCACCGGCAAGACGACATTATCCGCGGATGCTTCGCGTACACTGATTGGAGACGATGAGCATGGCTGGAGCCAGCACGGCGTGTTCAACATCGAAGGCGGTTGTTACGCCAAAGTGATCCGGCTTTCGCGCGAAGCCGAGCCGGAAATCTATTCGACGACGGAGCGTTTCGGCACGGTGCTCGAAAACGTCATGATGGACATGAAGACGCGCAAGCTGGATCTCGACAGCGCGCATTATGCAGAGAATACCCGCGCCGCTTATCCGATCGACTTCATTCCCAATGCGAGTGAGACAGGCCGCGCGGGTCATCCGAAGAACGTCATCATGCTGACGGCGGATGCGTTTGGCGTGTTGCCACCGATCGCGCGGTTGACGCCGTCACAAGCGATGTATCACTTCCTGTCCGGCTTCACCGCGAAAGTGGCTGGCACCGAGAAAGGTCTCGGCAAAGAACCGCAGCCGACGTTCTCCACCTGCTTCGGCGCGCCGTTCATGCCGCGCCATCCGACCGAATACGGCAATTTGCTGCGCGATCTTATTGCGCAGCATGGTTCGGACTGCTGGCTGGTGAACACGGGATGGACAGGCGGCGCTTTCGGCACAGGCTCACGCATGCCGATCAAAGCGACACGCGCGCTGCTTGCCGCCGCGCTCGATGGCAGCCTCGCGAATGCCGAAATGCGGATCGATCCGCACTTCAAATTCCGTGTGCCGGTCAGCGTTCCGGGAGTCGATTCGAAGATCCTGAACCCGCGCGACACCTGGGCGGACAAGGCCGCCTACGACGCTCAGGCACGCAAGCTGGTCGGCATGTTCCGCGAGAACTTCAAGAAGTTCGAAGCCCATGTTGGCAAGGACGTTCTCGAAGCCGCGCCGATGCTGGCCGAAGCTGCAGAATAAAGCGAAATCAGCCACTTACCGCGCAGCATGAAATTCCATGCTGCGCAGCGTGCATGAGCAAAAACAAAGCCGGTCCGGACAATTGGGGCGGACTTTTGCTGTTCAGTAAAGTGAAACGCCCGCCTTCGCGTCCGGCGTGGTGATAATGTAGTCGAAGCCGAGCAGGATGAAGCGGCTCATAGGATCGAGCTTTTCGATGCCCTTCGTATCCAGCGACTGACGGATCGGTTCCAGCGGGATCAATGTCCAACCGTTGGCCGGCAACACAGCCGCGTCGAAACCGATTGCCGAAAAGAATGGCGCCGTCTCGTCTGGTTTGTAGACTTCAATCGTCGCGGGATTGCCTGGCTTGGGCTGGAATGCTGTGTTGTGGCCGCCGGTCGGGAGAAAAGCGATGCGCAACGCTGTCTTGCCATTCACCTGCGCGATTTTGCTGACGAGGGTGCCTATATCGACGGTGTTGTTCGGTGTTGTGCCCAGCCCCAAATGCTCAACACCCATTTTGAAAACGATCTTGGGCTCTGGCGTTGCCGCCGATTTGTAAACGGCAAGGAAATGCTTTGCGAGAAAACGGGCGCGGCGCGCGTTGTTCTCATAATTGTGGCCGTTCATCCATAACTGATATATCGCCGCGCTCTCTTTCAGTTCGCCGATGATCGCTTGCGCCTCAACGCTGCCTTTGAATTGCGCTGCAAGCACTTCAAAATCCGTATCGTGGAATTTCACGAGCAGGAAGTTTTGTTGCGCGCCTTTTGAGGCCGCATCTTGCTCGTCGGCTAGAAGCTTCGTGGCAGCAGCCCGGGCCGCATCGTTTGGCGCGATGTCAACGAGTCGTTTCAGGTGGAAGCCGGGTGACCCGATGAATTCCTGATCGATTCCCCACAGATAAGGCGTTCCTTTCGCATCTTGTCCGAGAAAATCGGAAGCAAGAAGTGCATCGTCTTTCAACCCAAGAAATGGAATGCCGAGCGGAACGTCATCGACAATGCCGTCTTTCTTCAGGGTTTCGCGTATCATACGCGTCGAGAGCGGGCCGACTTCTTCCACCAGGTAGTGAAAGCCCAGCGGCTTGGCTTCGCGGGCTATGGCGCGAAGAATGATAGGCGAATCCGCAAAACCGTGATCCTCGCCATAAAGAATGAATTGCGCGCGGGATAGCTCGGCGCGCAGAATCTCGGCACCGGGGCCAGCGAGTTTTCCGTCAGTTACAGCCAAAGCAAAGCTAGCTGGTGTTGCCTCGGCAACATGAGTGAGCAGCACGAACGCAATCGCCGGCCAGATTCCGCGCATGGTGAACCCCGTTCCCGTTCCAATTCCTCAGATCGGGCTTGCCTTCTAGAAACACCAAACGTTGGATGCATCTAACGGTTACGCGCAAAGCACATGAACCAAAACTAGATTTGCAGCGAACAGGTTAGAGCGTCCGGCGATAGACCCATACCCGCGCTGGCGGCAGGTTCAAGAGGATCAGCGCGGCGCGTTTCACGGTTGCGCCGGTGGGCGCGGGGATCGGCGGGCGCGTGCCGTAAGAAAACTGCACATAGGGCGCGCCGGGTTTGAGCTTGGCGAGCGCACCTTCGATAAGCGCGCGGCGGCGCTCCACCGGGTGATTGAGCAGCGGCAAGCCCGAAACGATGGCCGCGAACAATTCGCCGTTTCCATTGCCGAGTGTCTTTTTGAGATCGAACGCGTCGCCTTGCACGACATGCACACGCGGAAATCGCTCGCGGACCATCTTGGCGAAATCAGGATCATATTCGATAGCGGTCAACCGTTCGGGCGCCACGCCGCGCTTCAGGATCGCTTCGGTCACCACGCCTGTACCTGGTCCCAGTTCGAGTACCGGACCCGGAATCGAGGGTTCGATTTGTGCCGCAATCGCTTTGGCCAGCGCTGGCGAGGAGGGCGCAATCGCGCCCACGTTTTTTGGCCGCGCAATAAGGCCTTTCAGAAACTGAAGCTGCTCGACGGCGGCATTCGAACTCATGCGCTTTCCTATCAAAATCCCCGTTGCATTTCAGCTATTCGCTTTGTGCGGTTGACCGGGCGTGGATGCGGGCGGAACTTCCCCAACGCGTCAACGGATGAAACGGCAAATGGCTTCGCAAAAAGATCGTGTCACGCAATTTCGCGCCCTGCATGGTGAATTTCTCGTCCTTCCCAACAGTTGGGATGCCGCAAGCGCGCGGATGGCGCAGGAAGCAGGCGCCAAAGCGCTGGCTTCGTCAAGCGCGGCGGTGGCCTGGTGCCATGGCTATCCGGATGGCGAAGGCATGCCGCGAGATGTTGTGCTGACCTCTGTGCGCGAGATCGCACGCGTAACCACGCTGCCGCTGACCGTGGATAGCGAGGCGGGCTATTCCTCAAATCTTCGCGAGGTCGCCGCACATGCGATGACGCTGATCGATATGGGCGTCGCGGGTATCAACATCGAAGACGGTACCGAACCTGCCGCGTTGCTCGCCGACAAAATCCGCGCAATCAAATCGGCAGCGAAAGAGAAAGGCGCGGACATCTTCATCAATGCGCGCGCCGATGTATATCTGAAAAATCTCATACCGGATGACAAGAAGCTCGCCGACATCATCGCGCGCGGAAAACTTTTTCGCGAAGCCGGCGCCGACGGATTCTTTGCACCCGCAGTAAATGACATCGGGCATATTCGCGAGATCGTTTCCGCTGTCGGTCTGCCTGTGAACATTCTTCTGATGCGCGCGACGCCATTGCTCGCCGAATTGAAGGCAGCTGGCGTTCGCCGCGTAAGCGTCGGCGCTTTGATTGGCCGCGCCGCTTACGGCCACGCCGTGCACGCGATAAAGATGCTGCTCGACGAAGGCAAGCCAGACGCGATTTTCTCAACCAGCAACGATTGTCTGGATTTCAATAAGCTCTTCGGCTAGCAGGCAGAGTCGCAACGAGTTTCTTCGGCGCGATGGCGCGATAGCTTTCGTCGATCCACGCCTTCAGAATATCTAGCGGCGGCTTTTGTTTCGCTTCAAATGTCGCCGTTACCCATCCGCTTTTGCCGAGGCCGTATCGCGTCGGCGAACAGAAGATATATTCGAGCGCGAATTCGCGGCTTTGTGGCAGCTTCACCGACAAGCCCAATCCCTGGCTTTCGCCGATGAAGAGAAAGACTTTGCCTTTCACCTTGATGGCGTATTCGCCCCAAGGTCGGTCTTCATGGGATTCAGGATAAGTGAGCGCAAACGCGCGGAGTTTCTCGAGAGGTGTGTTCAGCCGCGTCTTGCTGGCTGTCACACTTCGCCCTTCCAGAACTCTTTCACCTTGGCGAAGAAGCCTTCTGACTCCGGCTGCGAACCGGGCGCGGCTTCCGCCTCGAACTGCTTGAGCAGTTCTTTCTGCTTCTTGTTGAGCTTCACGGGCGTTTCGGTGAGAAGCTCGACATAGAGATCGCCCGTCATGCCGCCGCCGCGAAGCACCGGCATGCCTTTGCCGCGCAGGCGAAATTGTTTTCCGGTCTGCGTGCCTTCAGGGATGACGACTTTCGCACGTCCGCCATCCAGCGTGGGCACTTCGATCGTGCCGCCGAGAGAAGCGGTGACGAAGCTCACCGGCGCGCGACAATAAAGATCGTGTCCGTCGCGCTGGAAAATCTGATGTGGCGCGACCGAGATGAAAATGTAGAGATCGCCCGCCGTCCCACCATTCAATCCCGCCTGTCCCTCGCCGGACAAACGGATGCGCGTTCCTTCTTCGACACCATGCGGAATATCGACGGATAGCGTGCGCTCTTTCTGCACAAGGCCCGCACCCTGACACGTCTTGCACGGATGCTTGATGATGCGGCCCGTGCCGCGGCACTGCGGGCAGGTGCGCTCGACGGTAAAGAAGCCCTGGCTGGCGCGAACTTTTCCGATACCCGAACAGGTCGGACATTGCTCGGGCTTGTGGCCGGCTTCCGCGCCGGTGCCGCTGCAGGTTTCGCATGTCACCGCGCTGGGCACTTTGATCTGTGCCGCGCGGCCTTTGAACGCTTCTTCGAGGGAGATTTCGAGATTGAAGCGCAGATCCTGTCCACGATTCTGGCGGCGTGCTTTGCGCCCTCCGGTGAAATCGCTGAACAGATCGTCGAAAATATCGGTGAAGCTGGAGGCGAAATCGAACGGATTGCCACCGCCGCGTCCGCTCATGCCCTGCTCGAACGCGGCATGGCCGAAGCGGTCATAGGCGGCGCGTTTCTGATCGTCTTTCAGGACTTCATAGGCTTCGGAGCATTCCTTAAAACGCACTTCGGCATGATCGTCGCCGTGATTGCGGTCGGGATGATGTTCTTTCGCGGCCTTGCGATAGGCGGTCTTGATGACCTCCATCGTCGCCGTGCGCTCCACACCCAGAACTTCGTAATAATCCCGCTTCGACATCACTCTACCGCTTAAGCAGAGGCCCGCTTCTCCTTATCGGAAAAGCGAGCCATCTGTCATGCCATCACTTGCTTGCGCATTGGTTGACGAACCCCAGAAGAATGCGTGTTACGCCGCACCCTTCTTGTCTTCGTCGACTTCGGAGAACTCCGCGTCCACGACATTGTCGTCCTTGGGACCGTTGCCAGCGCCGTCAGCAGCAGCATCGGCAGCTGCGTCACCGGCCTGTTGAGCCTTGTACATCGCTTCGCCGAGTTTCATCGACGCCTGAGCGAGTGCTTCGGTCTTGGTCTTGATGTCGTCCGCGTCGTCGGTCTTCAGTGCTTCCTTCAGAGAAGCGATGGCGTTTTCGATCGCCGTGCGGTCGCCCGCATCAACCTTGTCGCCATGTTCGCCGAGAGCCTTCTCCGTCGAGTGGACAAGCGCGTCGCCGTGGTTTTTCGCCTCGGCATTTTCCTTGCGCTTCTTGTCGTCGGCGGCGTGCGCCTCGGCTTCCTTCACCATCTTGTTGATGTCGGCTTCCGAAAGACCGCCAGACGCCTGAATGCGGATCTGCTGTTCCTTGTTGGTCGCCTTGTCCTTCGCGGTCACATTCACGATGCCGTTGGCGTCGATGTCGAAGGTGACTTCCACCTGAGGCACGCCGCGCGGTGCGGGAGGCAAGCCCACGAGATCAAACTGGCCGAGCAGTTTGTTGTCCGCCGCCATTTCGCGCTCGCCCTGGAAGACGCGGATGGTCACAGCCGTTTGATTGTCTTCGGCCGTCGAAAACACCTGGCCCTTCTTGGTTGGGATCGTCGTGTTGCGCTCGATGAGGCGCGTGAATACGCCGCCCAGCGTTTCGATTCCGAGCGACAGCGGCGTTACGTCGAGAAGCAGAACGTCCTTCACTTCGCCTTTGAGGACGCCGGCCTGAATCGCGGCGCCAAGCGCAACGACTTCATCCGGATTGACGCCCTTGTGCGGCTCTTTGCCGAACAGGTTCTTCACAACATCCTGGACCTTGGGCATGCGCGTCATGCCGCCGACGAGAATGACTTCGTCGATCTGCTGCGCCGTCACGCCGGCATCCTTCAACGCCTGCTTCACAGGATTGATGGTCTTCTGGATCAGGTCGTCGACAAGCGATTCCAGTTTGGCGCGCGTGATCTTGGTCGTCAGATGCTTCGGCCCGCTCGCGTCCGCCGTGATGAATGGCAGGTTCACTTCGGTCTGCATCGCGCTCGACAATTCGATCTTTGCTTTTTCCGCGGCTTCCTTCAGGCGCTGAAGCGCGAGACGGTCGCTGCGCAAATCGATGCCGGAATCTTTCTTGAACTCATCGGCGAGATACCCGACGATGCGCTGGTCGAAATCTTCACCGCCGAGGAACGTGTCGCCGTTGGTGGACTTAACTTCGAACACACCGTCGCCGATTTCCAGCACCGACACGTCGAATGTACCACCGCCAAGATCGTACACGGCGATCGTGCCCGAACCTTTCTTGTCCATGCCGTAAGCGAGCGCCGCAGCCGTTGGCTCGTTGATGATGCGGAGCACTTCAAGGCCCGCGATCTTGCCGGCGTCTTTCGTCGCCTGGCGTTGCGCGTCGTTGAAGTAAGCCGGGACAGTAATCACGGCTTGCGTAACTTTTTCACCGAGATGCGCTTCGGCGGTTTCCTTCATCTTCTGAAGGATGAAACCGGACACTTCGCTCGGCGCGAATTTCTTGCCCTCGCGGCCTGCGACCCATGCATCGCCATTGTCGGCTTTGATGATCTTGTACGGGACCATGCCGATGTCTTTTTGGGTCATCGGATCGTCGAAGCGGCGGCCGATCAGCCGCTTGATCGCGAAATAGGTGAATTCTGGATTGGTGACGGCCTGCCGTTTGGCGGCCTGTCCGACGAGACGCTCGCCGTCAGCGCTGAATGCCACGATGGATGGCGTCGTGCGCGCGCCTTCCGAATTTTCGATGACCTTGGGGGCTGAGCCCTCCATCACCGCCACGCAGGAATTGGTGGTGCCAAGGTCGATGCCGATTACTTTTGCCATGTCTTGTTCCTCTCTCTGGCGAACGCTTTGCCTGGCCTCTAAAGAGCGCCCTCCGGCTCGTCCCCATTGATTTCATTAGCAAAACCGGCTTCGGCCAAAGGCCTGCCGGTCTCAGGGGAGATATAGGAAGGAGGGTTAGTCCCTGCAAGGATGGTCAATGCCCTAAGTCGCCAGTTTTTCAAAGGGTTCCTTTGCCTCTTTGCCTTGACGGCTTGTGCGAAAGCCCTGTCTGCTTCGCATATGCAGCAAGGGGCGGTTCAGCAGGACGAAGACCGGCATGAGGCCGTGGCCGGATCGGCCCATCCTGGTCATGACGCGCCTTATGCCGAATATACGCTTGCCGCCGCCTATGACGAGATGTTCGCACGCGACGGCAGCGTGCATCCGCACTACGCCGCGCTGGATGCGCGGCTCAGAACGCTTCCGCCGGACGAGCTTTTGCGCCGCCAGCAGGCTTGCGAGCAATCGTTTCTGCATCAGGGCATCACCTTCACCGTCTATTCCGACGCCCAGGCGACGGAGCGGATCATTCCGACCGATCTTCTGCCGCGCATTGTCACCGCGCAGGAATGGGATCGTGTCGAAGCGGGACTGAAACAGCGCATCACGGCGCTCAATTTGTTTTTGCGCGACATCTATAACGAAGGCCGCGTGCTGAAGGATGGGATTGTGCCGCGGGGCATGATCCTGGGCTCGAAACATTATCGCCGCGAGATGCGCGGCGTTCAGGTGCCGCATGGCGCGTACGTGAATGTCTGCGGCAGCGATCTCATTCGCCGCGAGGACGGGGACTTCGCGGTGCTGGAAGACAATCTGCGCGTGCCATCGGGCGTGTCTTACATGCTTGCCAACCGTGATGTGGTGCGGCGGGCATTCCCGAATGTGTTCCGCCACGCCCGCGTGCGCGCCATCGAGCATTATCCGAATGAGTTGCTGGCGACATTGAAATCGCTGGTGCCGTTTCAGGAAGATGTGTCGATCGCGGTGCTAACGCCGGGTGTGTTCAACTCCGCCTTCTTCGAGCACGCATTCCTTGCGCGCCAGATGGGTGTGGAACTGGTCGAAGGTCAGGATTTGCTGGTGAACGACAATGTTGTTTACGCGCGCACGACGAGCGGATTGAAGCGTATTGACGTGATTTATCGCCGCGTCGATGATGACTTCGTCGATCCGCTGATCTTCCGCGAGGATTCTTCGCTCGGTGTGCCGGGGCTGTTCAACGCCTATCGTGCCGGCAATGTCGTGATGGCGAATGCGCTCGGCACCGGCGTTGCGGACGACAAGGCGGTTTATGCCTATGTGCCGCGCTTGATCCGCTATTACCTTTCGGAAGAACCGATCCTCCAAAATGTCGAGACGTTCCTTTGCCGCGAAGAGAAATCGCTGCAACATGTTCTCGCCAATCTCGACAAGCTGGTGGTGAAGGCTGTTGGCGAAAGCGGCGGTTACGGCATGCTCGTCGGCCCGCACGCGTCACAGAAAGAGCGCGACGCTTTCGCCGAAAAACTGAAAGCCGATCCGGAGAATTACATCGCGCAGCCGACGATCCAGTTGTCCACCGCGCCAACTTTTGTAGATGGCGGCGTGGAAGCGCGGCATGTTGATCTGCGGCCGTTCATTCTAACCGCGGAAGAAACGCGCATCGTTCCAGGCGGCCTGACGCGTGTGGCGCTGAAAAAGGGCAGCCTGGTGGTGAACTCAAGCCAGGGCGGCGGGTCGAAAGATACTTGGGTATTGAGCCAATAATGCTGAGCCGCGTCGCAGATTCTCTTTATTGGATGGCGCGCTATATCGAACGCGCCGAACATACTGCGCGGCTTCTCGCCGTGAAGCTCGAATCCATGATCGAGCAGTCGACGGAAGACGCCGATGCGTCGTGGACACGACTATCGGCGGCGCTCGCCAGCGAGGAGCATGTCGATACCGCGCCGGATGCATTTGCCATCACCAAAGCGCTCGCGTTCGATCGCAACAATCCCTCGTCGCTGGTTTCGTCGCTACGCGCGGCGCGCGATAATGCGCGGCAAATCCGCGAGCAGCTTTCCACAGAAGTGTGGGAACACATCAATCGTCTTTATCTGCGTACCCAGAGCGCGACCATCGATGCGATCTGGGTGCATCAGCCAGCGCGTTTCTTCCGCGATATTCTCGAAGATCTTTTCACGCTGGGCGGCGTGACGTACACGACGCTGCGCCACGGCGAAGGCTGGCACTTTCTCGAGCTCGGCCGCGCCATCGAGCGCGCACAGCTGGTGAGCCGTCTGCTGGACATCCACTTCGGCGTCATCGCGCCTGGTTATTCCGCCGCGCAGCCGCCACCGCCGAAGTATTTCGACTGGCTTGTGCTGCTCAAGTTCTGCAGCGCTTTTGAGCCATACTGCAAAGAATACACGGCCGCGGTGCAGCCCGAGAAGATCGCCGAGTTCTTATTGTTCGACGCGGAGTTTCCGCATTCGGTGCGCTTCTCGGTCGAGCGCATCGTGGAAGCGTTGAACGCCGTTGCGCCCGGTGCCCCGCCGGCACGGCGCGCTGTAAGTGGCCGTCTCGCTGGCCGGTTAAAGGCGGCAGTAGATTTCGGACAGGTCGACGAACTCACCGGGGGCTCGATCGACAGCTTCCTCGTAAACATCTCGCGGCAGTGCGAGGACATCCATAAAGCGGTCTTCTCGGCTTATGTCGCGTATGACGCGGAGACTGTTTTGTAAATGTATTATTCCATCCGCCATGTCACACGTTTCCGTTACGATGCACCCGTACGCGAGAGCGTGATGGAATTGCGGATGCAGCCGCGTTCTGAAGGGCCGCAAGCGCTGCGCTCGTTCCAGATCGCCACCAATCCGCGTGCGCAGCTCTATGCCTACACCGATTATCTCGGAAACGCGGTCTATCATTTCAATGCGCTGCGACGGCACGAAGAGCTTCGCATCGAGACGCAGGCGCTCGTCGAGATGAACGGATTTAAAGCCTTGCCCGAAGCCGCCGACCTGTTGGAATGGGGCCGTTACAATGCGCTCAATTTTGCACCGGATCACTACGACCTGCTTGAGCCATCGAAATTCGCGCACATGTCGCTCGCGCTGCAGGAATTCCTGAGTGCGAAGAATCTGCTGAAGCCGACAGGCGATCCACTGAGTGCGCTCAAGACGCTGAACACATCGATCCACGATTCATTCGAATATCAATCTGGAATCACGGACGCCTATTCGCCTATCGACATGGCGTTGAAGGAAGGTCGGGGCGTCTGCCAGGATTTTGCGCATATCATGATTGCGGCGACGCGCGCATGGGGCATCCCCGCGCGCTACGTGTCAGGCTATCTGCACAGCAATAGCGGCGGCAAGGATCGCTCCGCGGACGACGCGACACATGCATGGCTCGAAGCGTGGCTCCCGACGATGGGTTGGATCGGCTTCGATCCGACGAACGACATTCTCGCTGCCGAGCGCCACATCCGCGTGGCCGTGGGTCGCGACTATGCCGACGTTCCACCCACGCGCGGCACATATAAGGGCAATGCGGATTCAGAACTCGCGATTTCGGTGTCGGTGCAGCCGACGCAGGCTCCGGCGCGCCACGAAGAATTTCTGCGCGTCGCACGTCCCGCCAAACAGCCCGCCGACAAGCCCGTCAAAGCTGAGCAATTCTATCATCAGCAACAACAGCAGCAGCAATAATCAACCGTTGAGTTTCCATATTGCCGCGTTTAGCGCCGTCGCGAAGCCGACCCACGCGATGTAGGGCAGCATCAGCATGCCGGCCCAGACATCGTCGCGGAAGAACGCAACAGTGGTCGCAATGATGAACACCAGCAGCATCGCGATTTCCATCAATCCGAACAAAACCTGGTGCGCGCCGAAGAAAATAAACGACCAGACAAAATTCAACGCCAGTTGGATCGCATAGAGAATGAGCGGTGTGCTATTTAGCCCGCGCAGCCGCCACACGCGCCATGCAGCAATGGCCATCAGGAAATAAAGCGTCACCCAAACCGGCGCGAACAGCCAGTTGGGCGGATCGAACGAAGGCTTCACCAATCCCGGGTACCAACTCGCGACATTGGGCTCGGTGACAAGGCTCGCCGCGCCGCCAACCGCTTGTGCGACGAGAATGAAAAACAGCATCGCCGTATAGTTGCGGCTCTTCTGTTCTTCGCTGATGGCCATATGTGCCTCCCGATTCGTCTGACAATACGCGCGATTTGGTCTTTCGGTTCAACCGGACTTGAAGCGGCGCACGCATATGCCAATGTCTGCTTCGCGAGGGGGCATCCATGTATTTTCTAATCGTTATATTACTGCTGGGCATCGTTCCGGCAGGCTCGGTGTTTTACGAACACAGCTATTTGCATAGTACGGCGTCTTTGCTGTTCCTGATCGGCAAGTGGTTCGCGTTCTGGGGCGTCGGCGTGCGGCTTTTCATCGCCGGGCTGCGCCAGACCATCCAGCCGGGTTTCACCGCGCAGGAAATTTTCAAGGTCGAAGGCGAAGCGGTGTATCCCATCGTTCGCGAGATAGGCTTCGCCAATCTGTCGATGAGCACGCTGGCGTTGTTATCGCTTGCGTATCCGGCGTTTCTGCCGCCGGGGGCACTCGTCGGCGGACTTTATTATGGGTTCGCTGGCCTACTGCATGTCGCAGGTCATGAGCGCAATGCGAAAGAGAACGTCGCGATGATTAGCGATCTCTTCATCGCTGTGGTGCTGCTGGGCTTTATCGGGCTGACGATTGCCGCAAACCACGGCGTCGACATTATCTTACCGCATTGAACTCTCTTCAACCAATATTGTCATGGCCCGCAAAATCGGGCCATCCAGATGATCGCAAAGCTCTTATGCGCGCGTGGACACGCGCTTACTGGATGGCCCGGACACGCCGGGCCATGACAAGAGAGCGAAACTACAACGCCGAGATGATCGCGGAATTGTAGATCTCGCTCATTTTGGCGCCGAGTGGTGCGATCTGCACCGATTTCTCAAGACCCACCAGCAGCGGCCCGAATACGCTCGCGCCACCCATTTGTGCGAGCAGCCGGGTCGAGATCGAAGCGGAATGGATCGCGGGCATCACCAGCACGTTCGCCGTGTCGGTGAGGCGGCAGAACGGGTAGAGCGCCATCCTGTCGCGATCGAGTGCGACATCCACGCCCAATTCGCCATCATATTCGAAATCCACGCCGCGGCGGTCCAGGATATGCACCGCTTCCACAATGCGTTCACTGCGCTCGCTTCGTGGAAATCCGAATGTTGAGGACGCCAGCAGCGCCACACGCGGCGTAAAACCGAATTCCCTGGTCATGCGCGCCACTTGTACGGCGATATCCGCCAATTCTTCGCTCGTCGGCATTTCGTGCAC
>DASZML010000119.1:0-14951 GCA_035551875.1 Rhizomicrobium sp. | reverse complement strand
CAAGACGGCGTTCAACGCGTCGAAGGCAGCGCTGCCATATCTACTCAAGAAGAAATCCGGTCGCATCGTGAGCATCGGCGCGGGCGCGGCAGCGAAAGCGGCGAAGGGGATGGGCGCCTATGCGGCATCGAAATCCGGCATCGCGCGCTTGACGGAAGCGCTGTCCGAAGAAGTCAAGAATGACGGCATCACCGTGAATGCGATCCTGCCATCGACCATCGATACCGCGGCCAATCGCAAAGACATGCCGGATGCCGATTTCGCCAAATGGGTAAAGCCGGAACAAATCGCGGCGCTGATCGCATTCCTGTTGTCGGACGATGCGTCCGCGATCACGGGCGCAAGCATTCCGATTTCCGGCCGCGTGTGACGATGTCGCCCGACACGATCGACGTTGTGTTGCGCTTGGGGGCGGCCGTTCTCGCTGGCAGCATCCTTGGTTTGAATCGCGACCTGCACGGCAAGCCGACTGGAATTCGCACGCTGGGTCTTGTTTCGTTGGGCGTGGCGCTCGCGACGATGGCCGTTCTGCGCACGCCGCAATCGCTCGGCTATGAAGATGCTTATAGCCGCGAGCTGCAGGGCGTCGTCCAGGGTGTGCTCACGGGTATTGGATTTCTCGGAGGCGGCGTGATTCTTAGAAGCCCGCGCGATAAAGTGGTTCACAATCTTACCACCGCGGCGGCGGTATGGGTGACGGCGGCGCTTGGCATTGTCTGCGCTGTCGCGGATTGGAAAATCCTCTGGATCGGGCTTGTGTTCGCGATCGTGCTGCTCGCTATCGGCGATCGCGTGGACAAATTCATCGCCCGCATGATGAACGCGCCGCCACCGAGTTAGTGTGGCTTATCGCGATTCTGTGCGGAGGGGAGTCGCTCCTCGATCTCCAGGCGCGCTTCCACCACCTGGCGAAGCTGATCGTCCGCCTCCGGCTCCGCGCGCGTCTCGCGCTCCCACGACGTCAAAATTTCCAGACGCTCGGTGTCGTTGAGGCGGCGATCGCGCAACACATCGTGCGGTTTGGAGTAGATGCGGCTGGGATCGTTCATGGCTTCTTCGACGAGTCTGTTGCTCTTCATCGCATTCTCCAGATCGATCCTTGAAACGACAATGGCGAAACGCTGCGATGATGCGAGCGTTCCGCCATTGGCGATTTCTTGAAGCTACTGGCTAGAATCGACCCAATAACACCAGGATCAAAACGATGATGAGGATGAGGCCCAGTCCGCCGGAAGGGTAGTAACCCCAGCCAGCGCTATACGGCCAGGACGGCAATGCGCCCAAGAGAAGAAGGACAAGAACGATAATAAGAATTGTGCCTAGCAAATGGCTCTCCCGCAGTCAGATCGTCGAGTTTAACGCATGACGCGTGCCGTGAGTTCCCTTCGCTTGGTCGGGTCTGGGCCTCAACGCCGACACAAAACGGGCGTCAGCCCACGTAATTCGCGGCGCGTTTCTGCATGTTCGACATCACCGCTTCGATCTGGTTCGGCGAGCCAATGAGCGCGACCTGCTCCTTAGTCTCCTCGAACAGGATCGTTTTCTGATCGGCATCGGCGGCGAGGTTGAAGAGGCGCTTGCCGGCGCGGATGGCATCAGGGCTTTTGCCCGCGATCTCTTCCGCGAGTTTCAGCGCATCGCCATGCGGATCGGTGGAGACGCGCGTAGCTAGGCCGAGCTTCAACGCTTCTTCGCCGGTGAAGATGCGGCCCGTAAAAGTGAGCTCGCGCGCAACGTCGTCGCGCAGCAATCCGCGCAGCAAAACCAGTCCGGCCATGTCCGGCACCAAACCCCACTTAATTTCGAGGATCGACATTTTCGTATCGGGGGCAACGATGCGGATGTCGGCACCAAGTGTCAGCTGAAAGCCGCCGCCGAACGCGACGCCATGCACCGCCGCAATCACCGGCACGGGAATTTCGCGCCACACCATGACGGCATGTTGCGCCGAGTTCGAGCCGCCTTCGGTGCGCTTTGGCTCGACAAGCTCCGCGCCGCCTTTGCGTTCGCCGGACGCCATCTTGCCAAAATTGCCCATGTCGAGACCGGCGCAGAACGCGCGGCCTTCGCCCGAGAGAACGACGGCGCGCAGGCCTTTCTGCGTCTTGAGCTGCTCGCCGGTTTCCGCAAGTGCCTTGAACATCGCGTCATCGAGCGCGTTCATCTTGTCGCTGCGCACGAGACGCACGTCCGCGACGCCGCCCTTCATCTCGACTTGGACCCGATCGTTCATTGCCGCATTCCCGTTGTTTCCATGCCGCTTTTAGCAGCATGGCGACGGGATCATCCACTGTTGCAAATACTATCGCGGTGCGGCGAGCTTGCTTTGTAAGGTCATTCGCGGCGGTGACGGAACGCGTGACGTAGCGGCTTTGCGGCCTGCGGGAAAAGTCTCGGGGTCGCCCGTCAGCGAGGCGAGGAATTTGTCACCCCATTTTGTGATGTCGTTTTCGAGCATCGCCGCGTAGAGCTCGGCGTGGCGGTTCTTGCGCTCGGCGAGCGGCATGTTCAGCGCCCGCGCGATGGCGCCTGCGACGGCATCTGGATCGTACGGATTGACGATCAGCGCGGATTTCAATTCCTCCGCCGCGCCGGCGAACCGCGAAAGGATGAGTACGCCAGGATCGGTTGCGTCTTGTGCCGCGACGTATTCCTTGGCGACGAGATTCATCCCATCGCGCAACGGTGCGACGAAACCGACGCGCGCGGCGCGATAGAGCCCGGCGAGCGCCGTGCGGGTATACGCCCGCTTCACATAGCGCACGGGATTCCATGCGACGTCGCCATACGAGCTGTTGATGCGGCCGGCCGCGGAATCGATCTGCTGTTCGATATCTGCATATTCGGCAATTTCCGAGCGGCTTCTGGGCGTTATCTGCAAATACGAGATCTTGCCGTGAAATTCCGGATGCGCCGTAAGAAATCGCTCATAGGCTTCGAGTCGCAGCAACAAGCCTTTGGAATAGTCGAGCCGGTCGACGCCGATCATGATCCCGCCGGGCATGGTCTTGGCGACTTTGCTCACGAAGCTCGAACGCGCGGCGCGGCGGGCGCGGCGTTGGAATTCTTCCGTCTCGACCCCGACGGGGAAGGTGCCGATGCGCATGGCGCGTTCTTGTCCGCTTTGCATGCGTGGGATATGCGACGACATGCCGAGTTCTTTGGCGAGATAGCGCGCAAAATTCGCGGCGTCGTTATCCGTCTGAAAGCCGACAAGGTCGTAGTGCATCAAGGCCGGCATCAACCGGTCGTGGTTCGGCATCGCCGTGAGAATCTCCGGCGGCGGCATCGGAATGTGCAAAAAGAAGCCGATGCGATTGTCATGCCCGCGTTCGCGCAACGCTTTCGCCAGCGGGATGAGATGATAATCGTGCACCCACACCAGATCGTCCGGCTCCAGGACCTTGTGCAGCTCGTCGGCGAAATGATCGTTCACGCGCAGATAGCCCGACAGTTCGCGCCGTGTAAATTCCGCAAGATCGAGCCGGTAGTGCAGGATCGGCCAAAGCACGCGGTTGGCGAACCCGTTGTAGTATTCCTGATAATCTTCTTCGTTCAGATCGGTGACGATGTAGGTGATCTTGCCGGATTTGACCGTGCGTGTTTGCACGTCTTCCTTCACATCGCCGCTCCAGCCAAGCCATGTGCAACGATGCTTTTTCAGCGTGGCCTGAAGCGCGACTTCAAGCCCGCCGGCACGTATGCCCGATCCCGGCTTGGGAACAGGCACCCGGTTGGAGACTATGAAGACGCGTGCCAATACCGATCCTCCCAGCTTCGCGACAGGCGCATGCCCGAAGTGATCAGGCCGGCCATCGAGTAGGTCTGCGGGATATTCCCCCAGAGCGTTCCTGTTCGGGGATCGACGTCTTCGGACAGAAGTCCGTAATGATTTCGGTAATCAAGGGCTGTTTTGAACATGTCCCGCGCCTCGCTTACGCGACCCAGCGACCACAACGCGTCGATCAGCCAGAAACGGCACACCAGAAACGCGGTTTCCGGGCGCCCAAAATCATCCTCACCCGCATATCTCATAACGTGATTTTCGCGAATGAGTTCCTTCATTACGGCATCGACAGTGGAGATGAAGCGCGGATCATTGCCCTCGATCAGACCGAGTTCGGGGAGCAGCAAGACGCTGGCGTCGAGATCGTCGCTGCCTTCGGCGACGGTGTAGGCGTTGCGCTTCTCGTTCCAGCAACGTTTGAGAACTGTGTGCTGGATCATATCGGCGATGTGGTGCCAGTGCTGCGCGCGTTCCGTCAATCCCAGTCGCGCTGCAATGGCGCCGACACGGCTAACGCCTGCCCAGCACACGGCGGCGGAATGGATATGCACGCGCTTGCGTCCGCGATATTCCCAGATGCCCGCGTCGGGTTCGAGCGCAAGCTCGGCGGATTTGGTACCGAGTTTTTCGATGAGCTGGAATTCAGAAAGTCCAGCGGGCCGCGGCAGACGTCGATCGAAGAACATCGGCGTGGCGGCAAGAATGACGCTCCCATAGGCGTCATGCTGCACTTGATCGACAGCGGCGTTGCCGACGCGGACCGGCCCATGGTTCTGATAGCCGGTAAGATTGGGCGCGATCCATTCCGGTAGAGTCTCGTTCGGCACGATGCTGTAGCAAGGTTTGAGTTCGTCGGTATCGGCGCTTGCGATACCGAAAGTGTAGCTGATGAAATCTTCCATCGTGCGCGTGGCACCGATACGGTTCAGCGCCTTCACCACGAAATACGCGTCGCGCAACCAGCAATAGCGATAGTCCCAGGTGCGGCCCGATCCCGGCGCTTCCGGCAACGATGTGGTGTGCGCGGCGACGATCGCGCCTGTCTCTTCGAAATTGCTGAGCTTGAGCGTGATCGCGGCGCGTATGAGCGCCTCCTGCCAATCATAGCCGATGGAAAGCCGTCGCACCCATTCGAGCCAATATTCGCGCGTGCGGTCGAGCATGTTCCGGCAAGCGATGAAAAGTTCGTCGGGAAACGGTTCGTCGGGACCGAAAACGATGTGGAGCGGATGCGTCAGCAGAAACGGCGATTCGCGGTCTATGCACGAAAGAGGTGCGTCCGTCGTCATGCGCAGTGCGTGATCGCCAAGCCCGTAGCGAATGTGGTTGGAGCCGAGCACGCCGCGTGGTGTCGTTTCTCCGTAGTTCTGCGTCGGGCGGACCCGCAACGTGATGCGCGGCAGGCCGCTTAACGGTTCGATGATCCGGACAAGCTGCGGCGCACGCGTAATACGTCCGAAATTGCGGAAGCGCGGCGCATAATCCGTGATGCGCAGTGACGATCCATCTTCCGAAGTAAGTATCGTCGTGACGATAGGCGTATTGCGCTCGTATTCCGATTTGGTGTGTGCAAATCGATCGAGAATGATATCGCAGAAGCCTTTTTCCTCATTGCCGGCAAGCAGGCGGCTGAACACCGGATCGCCGTCGAAGCGCGGGAAGCACCACCACAACAGGCGAGCCTTCGTATCGAGCAGCGCGGCCGTGCGGCAATTGCCGATGACGGCGAGATCGAGCCCTTGGGATGTCATGGACTGGCCTGCCTCGCCAATTCCGAAAGGAAACCGCGCAATTGCGCGGGCGAGGCGATCATGCCGCGCGCGCCGGGGAGCAATTGTCCGACCGAAATTCCCACGCCGCCGAATTCGTGCAACGCGTGCAGCGCGTCCACGTCGGTCGTGTCGTCACCGAAGAAGACCGGCCGGCGGCCTGCGAAAGGCTTCTCGCGCATGATCTGGCCCAAAGCCGTGCCTTTGTTGAACACGCCGGATTTTATCTCAGCCACCGCTTTTCCTTCCAGCAGTTCAAAGTCCGGCGGCAACCTTGCAAGACGTTCGCGTAGCAGCGCAAGAAGCGGCGCTTCGGCCTGCGGCGCGCCGCGATAGTGAAAGGCGAGCGTATAGATCTTGTTCTCCACCATCACGCCGGGAAAGCGAGCATCTATGTCTTTGAACAGCGACAGAACATCAAGCGACAATGGCTGCGCAGATTGCCTCACGGCGCCGTTTTCGTGCAGGCGCATCTCCGCGCCGTGACATCCAGCGGTGGTCAATCGCAGCGGCAGGAAACGATTGTCGATATCCGACACCGGGCGACCGCTCACAAATGCGATCGCGTCCTCAAACAGCACGTTCAATTTGCGCAAATCCTCGCGCAGGCTTTCCGGCACCCACACAGAGTCCGGGGTTGGTGCTATGTCGAGCAGGGTTCCGTCGACATCCAGCAACAGCGCATCGCGCGTGAAATCGATTGCGGGGAATGCGGATTCGGAATCGTTCGCGGAGGTCAAATGCAGCGCCATCGCTTCAGCTCGCGGTCTTGTGCCGGACCACCTTGCGGCGTGTCATTTTCGGATGGATTGCGTGCATCAGATTGAGGGCCGAGTTCACCAGCGCAACATGCGAGAATGCCTGCGGAAAATTCCCGAGCATCCGCTTGTTTTCAGGATCGTATTCTTCCGCCAAGAGACCGACATCGTTCTGCTTCTTCAGCAGCGATTCAAATAGCTTGGTTGCGGCCTTTTTGCGGCCAAGAAGAACGTAATTGTCCACGAGCCAGAAAGTGCAGGCGAGGAATGCGCCTTCGCCCGGGGGCAATCCGTCGACACCGGATGCGGTTTCATAGCGCATGATGAGGCCGTCGCGCTTCAGCCGCTTGGTGATCTCGCGCACCGTGTTCTTCACGCGCACATCGCTCGGCGGCAGGAAACCCACGATGGGGATCATGAGCAGACTCGCATCCATGTTCTTGGATTCGTAGGTCTGCACGAAGCATCTGCGCTTGTGATCGACGCCATGCTTGCAGATGTCGGCGTGAATATGGCGCGCGACGGCTTTATAGTGAGCGCGTTTCTTTGCCGGAATTTTTTGCGAGGTGCGTGCGGCGCGATCGAACGCCACCCATGCCATCACTTTCGAATGGACGAAATGTTGCGGGGCGCCTCGGATTTCCCAGATGCCTTCGTCCTTTTCGCACCACATTTTTTCAAGATGCGAGAGGAAGACGTCGCGGATTTCGCTACGGCGCGGGTCGGCTGGCAAGCCACCCGCGGCAGCTTGCGCCATCACGTCGGCGAGTTCGCCATAGATATCGATCTGCAACTGCGATGCGGCGGCGTTGCCGATGCGCACGGGCTTGGAATTCTCATAACCCGGCAGCCAGTCGAGTTCGTATTCGTCCAACCGCCGTTCACCCGCGACGCCATACATCGTCTGAATCTGCTCGGGGCTTCCGGCGATGGCGCGCATGAGCCATCCCTGCCAATGCAATGCCTCGTCGCGGTAACCCGCGTTGAGGAAGGCAAGCAGGGTGAAGGTTGCATCGCGCAGCCAACAATAGCGGTAGTCCCAGTTGCGCGGCCCGGCGATCTGCTCAGGCAATGAGGTCGTTACCGCGGCAACGATGCCGCCAGTTTGCCGAAACGTCAGCCCCTTCAGCGTAATCAACGAGCGGCGCACAGCATCGGCCCACCTGCCTTTGTGCTGGAACCGGCCGCTCCATTCGCGCCAAAACTTCTTGGTATTCTCCACCTCCGTTTCGATAGCGATGGGAAATGGCGGTGGCGAGCTGGACGGCCCAAAGGTAAGCACGAACGGCATCATGTCGCCGGCGCGCAAAATGAAGCTGCCGCGCGTGTGCAAATCCTCGCCGTGCAAGCGGGCCGGCGTCCGCAAGGAGAGCATGTTAGGGCCCGCAATAGCGGTGAGGGTTTGATCTTTGGTGCGGCTCACCCAAGGAATGGAGAATCCATAATCGAAGCGAATGGTGAGATCGATCTGGAAGCGTATCTCTCCCTTCAAGCATTTGACGAGCCGAACGATTCGCGGGTGGTCGCCGCCGACGGGCATAAGATCGGTCAGCGTTGCGCGACCGCTTTTCGTTGTGAATGTCGTTTCGAGGATTAGCGAGCCGTCGAGATAGCGGCGTTTGATCTTGGCGTCTTCATCGCTGGGCGCGATGAGCCACCGGCCATTCTCCGGCGTCCCGAGCAGCGCGGCGAAGCAGGCCGCTGAATCGAAACGCGGGGCGCAGAACCAGTCGATCGATCCGTTTTTGCAGACGAGCGCAGCCGTCCGCATATCGCCGATCATTGCGTAGTCTTCGATACGCTCCGTCATGCGTTCAACGAATCTTGCGCCAGGCGCGGCCGTCGCGCGCCAGCAGAAGCTCTGCTGCATCGGGGCCGCGCGAGCCAGCGGCATAGTTTGGGAAATCGTCCGGCGTTTCTTCCGCCCAGGCTTTTAGGATCGGATCGACGACGGCCCACGCCGCTTCGACCTGATCGGCACGCTGGAACAGCGTACCGTCGCCGATAAAGCAATCGTAGAGAAGCGTTTCGTATCCGACGGCGGGCGTCTGCTGGAACCAGTCGGCATATTTGAAATCCATCGCGACGCTTTCGAGCGTCATCTCCGGTCCTGGCACTTTCGCATTGAAACGCAGGCGGATGCCCTCGTTCGGCTGGATCTGCAAAATGAGCCAGTCCGAATCCAACGCCAGCATTGGCGTATCGCGGAACAGGGCATAGGGCGGCTGGCGAAAGCGGATCGCGATTTCGGTCGTGCGTTTTGGCAAGCGCTTTCCCGTGCGCAAATAAAACGGCACGCCTGCCCAGCGCCAATTGTCGATCATCATGCGCAGCGCGACATAGGTTTCGACCGGGGAGTCCTTCGCGACTCTGTCCTCTTCGCGATAGCCAGGGACTTTCTGGCCGGCGATTTCGCCGGGGCCGTATTGTCCGCGAACCGCACAATCTGGCGAGAGTGGGTGCACGGCTTTGAATACTTCCGCCTTCTTTGCGCGAATCTCTTCGGCACTGAAAGAAACGGGGCACTCCATCGCCGTCATCGCGACAAGCTGAAACAGATGATTGGGCACCATGTCGCGCAACGCGCCGGTCGCTTCGTAGAAATTGCCGCGCTTCTCGACACCGATGGATTCCGCCACCGTGATCTGAACGTGATCGATTCGATCGCGATTCCAGATCGGTTCGAACAATCCGTTGGCGAAGCGCAGCGCCATGATGTTCTGAACCGTTTCTTTGCCCAGGAAGTGATCGATGCGATAAATTTGTTCTTCGCGCAGCGACTTTCGGACACGCGCGTTCAGCGCTTTCGCGGACGCAAGATCGTGACCGAACGGCTTTTCGATCACCACACGCCGCCAGGCCTTGTTGTTATCGTCGTCGTCTTCCTTCAGGAGTCCGGCGCTGCCCAGCGCATCGACGATGGGGCCGAAGAAACGGTCGGCGACGGCGAGGTAAAAGAGCACGTTGCCGCCAAGCCCGCGTTCCTTGTCGCAAGCCGCGAGTTTGTCACGGATGTCGGTGAAGGTTTTTTCCTTGGTGAAATCGCCACGCAGGAAGCTCATCGTGTCGGCGAGACGCTTCCAAACAGCTTGGTCGATATTGTTTTCGGCTGCTTCGCCGCGACTTTTGGTGAGCGATTCCAGAAAATCGTGCAGATCGCTGCGCCATTGCTCCGACGTCTTGTCGTTGTGATCGATGCCGATGAGCGCGAATTTCTCGGGCAGCAGCCCGCTGCGCGTCAGATTGTAAAGTGCCGGCACGACGAGGCGCTTGGTGAGATCGCCATTCGCGCCGAAGATCACCATCGCGCAGGATGGCGGCGGCGGAGCTTTGGATGCGCTCGTTTCCGTCATTCGCCGGGTGTCTTTTGGGCCGGCTTCTGTTCGAGGGCGCCTTCGACATGACCGCCGAACTGCGCGCGCATGGCAGACAGTATCTTCTCCCCGAAACTATGCGTAACCCGTGATCGGAAGCGGGCGTAAAGTGCTGCAGACAGAACGTTCGCCGACACGGCTTCTTCGATGGCGGCATTGATCGTCCAGCGGCCCTCGCCGGAATCGTCCACGAAGCCTTCGTATTCCTTGAGCGCCGGATCTTCCGCGAGCGCGATAGATGTAAGATCGAGAAGCCAGGACGAGATTACGCTGCCGCGGCGCCAGACCTCGGCGATATCGGCAAGCTCAAGATCATAGCGTTCGTCTTTTGGAAGCTCCTCACTCGCCTTGCCGCGCAGAATGTCAAAGCCTTCTGCATAAGCCTGCATCAAGCCGTATTCGATGCCGTTGTGCACCATCTTCACAAAATGACCCGCGCCAACCGGACCGGCATGGATGTAACCATGCTCCGCGCGAGGATCGCGTCCTTCGCGCCCGCGTGTGCGTTCGATGGTGCCGAGACCTGGCGCCAGGGCGACGAAGATCGGATCGAGACGGGTGACGACGTCCTTCTCGCCGCCGATCATCATGCAATATCCGCGTTCGGCGCCCCACACGCCTCCGGATGTCCCGACATCGAGGTAATGGATTCCTTTTGGCGCCAGCATTCCGGCGCGGCGGATGTCGTCCTTATAAAACGTGTTGCCACCGTCGATGACGACGTCGTCTTTTGCGAACAATTCCGCGAGCTGGCCAATGGTGTCTTCGGTGGGTTTACCCGCCGGCAGCATGATCCACGCGGTCCGTGGCGGCGTCAGCGCTTTGGCGAATTCTTCCAGCGATGCCGACGGCGTCGCCTTCGATTTGGCGAGCAGCGCGACCGTTTCCGGATTGCGGTCGTACACCACGACCGAGTGTCCGTGCTTCATCAGGCGATGAGCGATGTTGCCGCCCATGCGGCCCAGGCCGACGATGCCGATCTGCATGTATCAGGCTCCCAACGCGGCGGCGACGGCTTCGTTCAAAGCCCGCAATCCGCTGTCCGTGTCTTTTAGGTGCACACGCAGCGCGCGGCGCTTGCGTTCGACGAGAACGCTGAAATCGGCCATGCCCTGCGCGAGCTGAACCGTTCCAAAATCGATTTTCCGATCCGGTACGGGTAGCGTCTGCGCATGGTCGGTGGTGATCGTGAGGAAAACACCGCTATCCGGACCGCCTTTGTAATCCTGGCCGGTCGAATGCAGGAAACGCGGCCCGAACTCGACGCAGGTCGCGACTTTCTTTTTGTCGCGCACAGCAAGGCGCATGTCTTGCAACGCGCTGTCATGCGTGTCCGTCTGTTCGATGAAGGCGAGAAGGGCGAAGTAGTCGCCATCCTTCACTTGCGAAAGATGGTCCTTCAGAATGCCGGTCAGGTTGTGGCCGTTCGCATTCTTGTTCTCACCCGCATAAACGCGAACGTTGTTGTCAGAGAACATCGGCTGCGGTTCATCGAGCTTGCCGCTTTTCTCGAACGCGTCGGTGAGCGAGCGAGCCGCCACTTTGGCCGCTTCAACATCGGGCTGGTTGAACGGATTGATGCCGAGCACCGAGCCCGCCATCGCGATGGCGATCTCCCACAGATAGAACAGCTGCCCGAGCTGATAGGAATCCTCGATGGCAATATGAATGACGGGATGGCCTTTTTCCTCCAGTGTCTTCAGTCGCCCATCTGGATCTTCCGCGCCGCCCAGATGCATATGCACGAAGACGCGGTCATTGCCGTATACCTCCGGCTTGCCCAACGCTTCGCGATCGATCGGAATAAGGCCCTTGCCGTGCTTGCCGGTGGACTCCGCGATGAGTTGCTCGAGCCACGTGCCGACGCTTGCGAGCGCATTGGACGTCACAATGGTGATCTTGTCGCGTTTGCATTGCGTCGCCAACACACCCAGCGCGATACCGAGCTTGACGCCCGGATTCGACGTCGGCGGCACAAGGGCTCCGCAACTCTCGATCATCTTGCGCGTCTCGCGCAGCAAGCGCGCCACATCAAGACCCATCACAGCGGCGGGCACGAGCCCGAATTTCGACAGGACGGAATACCGCCCCCCAATCGCCTTTTCGCCGTGGAAGACATGCGCGAAGCCTTTGTCCTTGGCGACCGCCTCCATCTGCGAGCCAGGATCGGTGATCGCGATGAAATGCTTTCCCGCATCGCTGCGTTTTTCGGACACCCGCGCGAAAAAATAGTCCATCAGGATATTCGGCTCGAGCGTGGTGCCGGATTTGGAAGAGACGATGAAGTAGGTGCTGTCGAGCTTTACGGCGTTCTCCACCGCGCGGATTTGATCGGGGTCGGTGGAATCCAGGACATGCAAATTGGGCCAACCCGGCTTGTTGCCCATCACTTGGCGGAGCACTTCGGCGCCGAGGCTCGATCCGCCCATGCCGAGCAGCACGACATCGCTGGGCTTCGTTGCTTCGAGATGCGCCGCGAAATCGCGCAAGCGCGCAAGGTCGTCACACTCGCGCTCGACGACATCGAGCCAGCCGAGCCACTGGTCTTCGTCCTTGTTCGTCCAGAGCGTTTTATCCTTGGCCCACAAGCGACGCGCGTCGCCACTCGCCGATCGTTTGGCAATCTCGTCGTCAATGGCCTTCTGTGCGGTGCCCAGGCAGAGCTTTATCGTCGCCGTCGAACTGCCCAGAAGCTTGGAGCGCTTGTCCGAAAGTTGCCCGTAAAGTTTATCGGCCGCCTCGGCGAATTTCTGAACGCCATCCGTGACGAGTTCGTCCGTTATATCGTCCAGCGATATACCGGCCTTCTCCAATGTGGCGAGGACTTTTTTAGCGCCGTCGATATCGTCCTCGATGGTCGCTTTCGGTGTGCCGTGATCGCGAAACGCATCCATCGTTTCCGGCGGCATGGTGTTGACGGTCTGCGGACCGATCAACGTATCCACGTAGAGCGTGTCGGAGTAATCCTTGTTCTTCGTTCCGGTTGACGCCCACAGAAGCCGCTGCGGCCGCGCACCGCGCTTTGCAAGTTTTTCCCAGCGTGCGCCCGCGAATATTTCCTTGAACATCTGATACGCCAGTTTTGCGTTGGCGACCGCGACTTTGCCGCGAATGGCGGCGAGGGCCTTGCCGTCCTTGTCAGGCTCGTTCTGCAGTTTCTTGTTGATGCGATCGTCGGCCATCGTGTCGATGCGGCTGACGAAGAAGCTCGCGACGCTGGCGATATGGGAGAGGTCTTCGTCCTGCGGCCGCATTTCAAGGCCTTCGATATAGGCCATCGCGACATCGCGGTAGGCTGTGCGTGCGAAGAGAAGCGTGATGTTGATATTGAAGCCCGCGCCCGTCAGATCGCGGATCGCCGGCGTGCCGTCTTTCGTGCCAGGCACCTTGATCATCAGATTGGGGCGGTTGATTTGCGCCCACAGCGATTTTGCTTCGGCAGTCGTCGCCTTGGTGTCCAATGCGATGTAAGGCGAGACTTCGATGGAGATAAATCCATCGGCACGGTCTGTGCGGTCATACACGGGCCGCAACGCATCGGCCGCATCCTGAATGTCTTTCACCGACAGCTTGCGGAAAATCTGTTCCACATCGAGACCTTGCTCGACGTAGCGTTTGATGTCGGCATCGTAGGCGGTGCCCTGGCTGAGCGACTTCTGAAAGATGGCGGGATTGGACGTCATGCCACCGATGCCATCATCGGCGATCAGCTTCTTTACGCCGTCGGTTGTCACCAGCTCCCGGCTCAGAAAATCGAGCCACACCGACTGGCCAAGTTGTTCGAGTTGTTTCAGGCGGTTCATGAAAGGCCCCTGGCCAGAAATGGATAAAAGCGGCAATTGCTGCCGCGGGCGAGTCTGCAAATGCCCTTCATCATAGCGCGCGACGTTTCATTGCGTGAGGGTGGCCATGCGCCACGCCCCACAGGGAAAACGTCAAAGCTGTCAGCTAGTTCCGCGTCGCGCGCCCGATCTATTCGGCGGCGTGGGTGAGAGTTTTGATCTTGTTGATGTGGACCACGGCGTCGCGGGCACCCTTATTGTGGGTGAACATCTCCAGATTTTCGGTGTCGTTTTCGTTCACCGGGGTCATTGCGATGTCGGTGTAAGTTTGATTCGCGGCGTCGGCCTCCACGCGGTCACAGATGCGCTTGATGCGCCAGGCTTCTCGAATGATGCGCGCATGCTTGGCCACGAAGTCGATGGCGAATTTCGGATAGAAAACGAACACGGATTCCAGCGGCATACTCGAGCGGCGCTCATGCCGGTTCTTGAAACGCAAGATGCCGCCCTGAAGCGGATGGACTTTCTCCACGCGCAGCGAACTCGCGAACCACAGAATGATAACCATCAACCGGTAGATCAGAATCCCGCTCGCTTTGGCGCGCTTGAGGATCGTGGCGATGTGCTCGGGCGTGTAATAGATCTGCCAGGCATCCCAATAAATCTGTTCCCATTCGCGCTGGCTCATTTTCGGATGCGCGGTAACGGCATGCTCTAGATCGTATTTGTTGAGATCGGGATCCATCGCGATGTTCTTGTTGTAGAGCGTGCGATGATCTTCTGAACCTGGCAGCGGCGTCAGGAAAAAGAACTCCAGAATATCGAGCGGCAACTCGCGCTTCACGATCTCAATATCGGCGCGGATCGATTCCGGCGTGTCGTTCGGAAAGCCGAGGATGTAACCGGCATAGGTCCAGATGCCGGCGGATTTCCAGGCGAGCAGCATCTTGCGGTATTCGGTGATCTTGTTCTGGCGTTTCTTGGCCGCCATCAGATTGTCGGGATTGATATTCTCCAGCCCGATGAAGATGCGCGTAACGCCAGCCCGCTTGGCTTTCTCGATGAAGTTCGGGATTTTGTGGCAGAGCGTGTCCACCTGAATCATAAAGCGCACATCCATGTTTTCGTTTTCGCGAAGATGAATGATGCGATCGAAGATGATTTCCCAATCCTTGTTGCGGGCGAAGTTGTCGTCGGTGATAAAGAATCGATCGACGCCCTGTTTCCAGTTCTGGCGCAACAGATATTCCACATCATCCGGCGTGCGGCGCCGCGACTGGCGGCCCTGCACATTGATGATGGTGCAGAAGGAACATTGAAACGGACAGCCGCGGCCCGCATCGAAGCTCGTCATGTTACCTATGGTGCGGCTGACATGCGAAGCGGGCAGGAACGGCGTGATGGTGCCTTCAAGACCGGGCAGTTCGTCCATGAAATTGTAAATGGGCTTGAGCGATTTCGTATTGGTGTCGAGCAACACC